>JBMTER010000032.1:0-12600 GCA_049433345.1 Gaiellales bacterium
CGCACCACGAAGCAGCATCATCGCGACGACGGCACGAACATCCGCTTCGACGACAACGCGGCCGTGATCATCGATCCCGCCGGCAACCCGCGCGGCACCCGCATCTTCGGGCCCGTCGCGCGCGAGCTGCGCGAGAAGAACTTCATGCGCATCGTCTCCCTCGCCCCGGAGGTGCTGTGATGGCCCTCGGGATCAGGAAGGACGACACCGTCGAGGTCGTGTCCGGCAAGGACCGCGGCAAGCGCGGCAAGGTCATCTCCGTCGAGCCCACGCAGGATCGCGTGATCGTGGAGGGCCGCAACGTCGCGCGTCGCCACACGAAGCCGCGCCCCGTGGCCGGCACCAGCGGCCAGCAGATGGCGCCGGGCGGCATCCTCGACCTGGAGCAGCCGCTGCGTCGCTCCAACGTGATGCTCGTGTGCCCGGCATGCGACGCCGCGACGCGCATCTCCTATGACACCGTGGGCGACGGCCGCAAGGTCCGCGTCTGCAAGAAGTGCGGGACCCACATCGACAAATGAGCGACATCGCCACCCACATCCCCCGGCTCAAGGAGCGCTACGAGCGCGAGATCCGGCCGCAGCTCGTCGAGCGGTTCGGCTACTCGTCGCCGATGCAGGCGCCGAAGGTCACGAAGGTCACGCTCAACATGGGCGTGTCCGACGCGAAGACCGACTCGAAGGCGCTCGACGCCGCCGTCCAGCAGATGGCGCTGATCGCCGGCCAGCAGCCGATCCAGACGCTCGCCCGCAAGTCCATCGCCGGATTCAAGCTGCGCGAGGGCATGCCGATCGGCTGCAAGGTCACGCTGCGCGGCGAGCTGATGTACGAGTTCCTCGACCGCCTGACGACCGTCGCCCTGCCCCGCATCCGCGACTTCCGGGGCATCAGCCCGAAGTCGTTCGACGGGCGCGGCAACTACTCGCTGGGCATCCGCGAGCAGATCATCTTCCCCGAGATCGACTACGACAAGGTCGACCAGGTCCGGGGCCTGGACGTCACCATCACCACGACCGCGGCAACCGACGACGAGGCGCGAGAGCTGCTTCGCGCGCTCGGCATGCCGTTCCGGGAGTCCTGACATGGCCAAGACCGCCCTGCGCATGAAGGCCGCCCGGCCGCCGAAGTACAAGGTTCGCGGGTACTCCCGCTGCCAGAAGTGCGGCCGCTCGCGCGCCGTCTACAAGAAGTTCGGCCTCTGCCGCATCTGCCTCCGGCAGCTCGCGCACGAGGGCGTGATCCCCGGCATGACGAAGTCGAGCTGGTAGCCCCATGGTCAACGATCCCATCGCCGACATGCTGACCCGCATCCGCAACGCCAACACGGCGCTGCACGATCGCGTGGTCATGCCCACGTCGAAGAGCAAGCGCGAGATCGCGCGCATCCTCCACGAGGAGGGCTACATCGCCTCTTGGTCGGAGGAGGCCGCCGACCCGCAGCCGCAGCTGATCATCGAGCTGAAGTACGGACGCAACCGCGAGCGCGTGATCTACGGGCTCAAGCGCGTCTCGAAGCCGGGTCGCCGGATGTACGCCCCGAAGGACCGCCTGCCGCGCGTCCTCGGCGGGCTCGGCACGGCCATCATGTCCACCTCGACCGGCATCTGCACCGCAGCCGACGCGCAGCGGCGCGGCGTCGGCGGCGAGGTGCTGTGCTTCGTCTGGTGATCGCATGAGTCGCATCGGCCGCCGCATCATCACCCTGCCCGAGGGCGTCACCGTCGACGTGGCTCCGGGCCGCGTCACCGTGACGGGCCCGAAGGGCACGCTCGAGCAGGAGATCTCGCCCGACATGACCGTCGAGGTCGCGGACGGGCAGATCACCGTCGCCCGTCCGACGGACCGTCCCAACCATCGCGCGCTGCACGGGCTCACCCGCAGCCTCGTCGCGAACATGGTCGAGGGCGTCTCCGCGGGCTACGTCAAGGAGCTCGAGATCCAGGGCGTCGGCTACCGCGCCCAGGCGCAGGGGAAGAACCTCGAGCTCGCGCTCGGCTACTCGCACCCCGTCAAGTACGACGCGCCCGAGGGCATCGAGTTCGAGGTCCCGCAGCCGACGCAGATCATCGTGCGCGGGATCGACAAGCAGAAGGTCGGCCAGGTGGCCGCGGAGATCCGCAAGCTCCGCCCGCCGGAGCCGTACAAGGGCAAGGGCATCCGCTACGCGGGCGAGCACGTGGCCCGCAAGGTCGGCAAGCGCGCGTAGGCTGGAGAGAGAGACGATGAAGACCACCACCGCAGAGGCCCGTCAGCGCCGCCACCGGCGCGTACGCGGCAAGATCACGGGCACCGCCGAGCGCCCGCGCCTGGCCGTGTTCCGCTCGAACGCCGACATCTACGCGCAGGTCATCGACGACGCGAAGGGCCACACCCTCGCGGCCGCCGACTCGCGCGGCGTCACCGACGGCGACAAGACCGCCAAGGCGAAGGCCACCGGCCTGATGCTCGCCGAGCGCGCGAAGGCCGCCGGCGTCGAGGCCGTCGTGTTCGATCGCGGCGGCTACCTGTACCACGGCCGCGTGAAGGCCCTCGCCGAGGGCGCGCGCGAGGGAGGTCTCCGGTTCTGATGGCCAGTCGCGTCGGCACGGACGCCCAGGGGCGCGAGCTCCACGAGCGCGTCGTCGAGATCAACCGCGTCGCGAAGGTCGTCAAGGGCGGCCGTCGCTTCAGCTTCACCGCCCTCGTCGTCGTCGGCGACGAGATCGAGCAGGTCGGGGTCGGCTACGGCAAGGCCAACGAGGTCCCCGTGGCGATCCAGAAGGCGATCGAGGACGCGAAGAAGAACCTCTTCGTCGTGCCGCGCCACCACACGACCATCACGCACGAGATCACCGGCGTCTACGGCGCCGGACGGGTCCTGCTGAAGCCCGCCTCGCAGGGCACCGGCGTCATCGCCGGCGCCGGTGTGCGCGCGGTCCTGGAGCTCGCCGGCCTCAAGGACGTGCTGGCGAAGTCGCTCGGCACCTCGAACCCGATCAACCTCTGCCGCGCGGCCGAGCAGGCGCTGCGCGACCTGCGCCGCCCCGAGGAGGTCGCGGCGCTGCGCGGCAAGTCCGTGCACGAGATCCTGCCGCAGGGCCGCAAGGCGAAGGAGGCCGCGGCCGCCGCGGCCGCGGAGGAGGTCACGGCGTGAGCGTGAAGGTGACCCTCGTGAAGTCGACGATCGGCGTCCGCCAGGACCACCGCGGCACGCTGCGCGCGCTCGGTCTGCGGCGGATCGGCTCGTCGAAGGTGCATCAGGACTCGCCGTCCCTGCGCGGTCAGCTGCACCAGGTCAAGTACCTCGTGAAGGTGGAGGAGGTCTGATGGCCGACGATCCGATCACCCTGTCGAACCTCAGCCCGGCGCCGGGCTCGCGCAAGAAGCGCAAGCGCGTCGGCCGCGGCGATGGCTCCGGCACCGGCAAGACGTCCGGCCGCGGCCAGAAGGGCCAGAAGGCGCGTTCCGGGTCCCACAACATGCGCCCCGGCTTCGAGGGCGGCCAGATGCCGCTGTACATGCGCATGGGCAAGCTGCGCGGACCGCACATGAAGAAGTCGATGCCGATGGGCCCGTTCCGGACCCAGACGGAGATCGTCAACGTCGGCGACGTGGCCGCGACGTTCGCCGCGGGTAGCGAGGTCACGCCCGAGCAGCTCGTCGAGTCGGGTCTCCTGCGCCGAGTCCGGCACCCCGTCAAGGTGCTCGGCGAGGGCGAGGTCGGCCACGCGCTGACCGTTCGGGCGCACGCCTTCTCGGCCTCGGCGAAGGCGAAGATCGAGGCCGCCGGCGGCAGCGCCGTGGTGATCGAGCGGGCCCCCGCCGAGAACGACGACTAGGCTGGTCGCGTGCTCGCGGCCCTCGCCAACTCGTTCCGCGTCCCGGAGCTCCGCAACCGGATCCTCTTCACGGCGGCGATCCTGCTGCTCTACCGCGCCGGCTCGTGGCTGCCGACGCCGGGCGTCAACACGGCGGAGATCCAGCAGCTGTTCGAGGGCGCGGCCGGGTCGACGATCCTCGGCTACCTGAACCTGTTCTCGGGCCAGGCGCTGCAGAACCTGTCGTTCTTCGCGCTCGGGATCATGCCGTACATCACGGCGTCGATCATCATGCAGCTCCTGACCGTCGTCCTTCCGCGCCTCGAGGCGCTGCAGAAGGAGGGCGAGGCGGGCCAGAAGAAGATCACGCAGTACACGCGCTACCTGACCGTGGCGCTCGCCGCACTGCAGTCGGTCGGGTACGTGATCCTGTTCCACAACGGCGCCGTGCTCGGCGGCTCGAACTCGCTGACCAACCTGACGCCGCGCTCGTTCATCCTGATCGTCGTCACCCTCACCGCCGGCACCACCGTGCTGATGTGGATGGGCGAGCTGATCACGCAGCGCGGCATCGGCAACGGCCAGTCGCTGTTGATCTTCGCGTCGATCCTGGTCTCCCTGCCCGTCGGCGTGCGCGCCTGGGCGAGCTCGGGCACCTTCCAGCGCCTCAGCCTGCCCCTGATCGTGCTGGCCGTGATCATCGCCGTCGTCTTCATCAACGAGGGCCAGCGGCGGATCCCGATCCAGTACGCGAAGCGCATGGTCGGGCGGCGCATGACGCAGGGCGGCTCGACCTACATGCCGCTGCGCGTGAACATGGCCGGCGTGATCCCCGTCATCTTCGCGGTGGCGGTGCTGTTCCTGCCGCCGACGATCGGCCAGCTCGTGCCGAGCCTGTCGTTCCTCGCGGACTGGTTCGATCCGACCTCGTGGCCGTCGATCATCCTCGAGTTCGGCCTGATCATGATGTTCACGTTCTTCTACACCGCGGTCCAGTTCAACCCGGTCGAGCAGGCCGAGAACCTGAAGAAGTACGGCGGCTTCATCCCCGGCGTGCGCCCGGGCCGGCCGACCGCCCAGTACCTGGACCGCGTGATGACGCGCCTGACGCTGCCGGGCGGCATCTTCCTCGCCGCGGTGGCGATCCTGCCGACGATCTTCATCAAGTACGGCGGCTTCTCGCAGGCCGTCGCGCAGGCCCTCGGCGGCACGTCGATCCTGATCGTCGTCGGCGTCGCCCTCGACACGATGCGGCAGATGGAGTCGCAGGTGATGATGCGCCACTACGAGGGCTTCCTGAAGTAGCGGTGCCCGGCGCGTACCTGATCTTCGGGCCGCCGGGAGCCGGCAAGGGCACCCAGGCGCCGCGTCTCGCCGAGCGCCTCGCGGTGCCGCACATCTCGACGGGCGACATGCTGCGCGCCCACGTCAAGGGCGGCACGCCGCTCGGCGTGGAGGCGAAGGGCTACATGGATTCCGGCGAGCTGGTCCCCGACGACCTCGTGGTGCGGATGCTCGGCGAGCGGATCGCGGAGGCGGACGCCGTCCAGGGCTTCCTGCTCGACGGCTTCCCGCGCACCGTGGTCCAGGCCGAGGCGCTCGACGCGATGCTCGCGGAGCGCGGTCGGCCGCTGGACTGCGTGATCGTGCTGGACGTGCCGGAGGAGGAGGTCGTGCGGCGCATCTCCGGTCGCCTCGTCGCCCAGAACGGGCGCATCTACCACGAGCTCTACGACCCGCCCGCGACGCCCGGCGGGGACGACGAGGAGGGGCTGCCGCTGGTGCGTCGGCCCGACGACGAGCCCGACGTGGTGCGCAACCGCTACCGCAACGTCTACCTCGCGCAGACCCTGCCGGTACGCGACCACTACCGGGCCGCCGGCGTGCGCGAGGTCCTGATCGACGGCATCGGCACCACGGACGAGGTCGCGGCGCGGCTCGACCAGGCCCTGCCCGCGTGATCCACCGCAAGTCGCAGAGCGACCTCGACCGCATGGCGGCGGCCGGCGCGATCGTCGCGGAGACGCTCGCGCTGCTCGCGGAGGCGGCGCGGCCCGGGATGACGACGCTCGAGCTCGACGAGGTCGCGGAGCGCCACATCCGCGCGGCCGGCGGGGTACCGACCTTCAAGGGCTACCGCGGCTTCCCCGGCTCGATCTGCGCGTCGCCGAACGACATGATCGTGCACGGCATCCCCGGCGACGAGGTCGTCCTCGCCGACGGCGACATCCTCTCGATCGACGTCGGCGTGACCCGACAGGGCTTCGTCGGCGACTCGGCCGTGACGATCGCGATCGGCGAGGTGCCCGAGTCGACGCGCGCGCTCCTGCGCACCTGCCAGGCGTCGCTGTTCGCGGCGATCGAGGCCTGCCAGCCGGGTTGTCGGCTCGGCGACATCGGCGCGGCCGTGCAGGGCGTGGTGGAGGCGGACGGCTTCGCCGTCGTCCGCGACCTCGTCGGACACGGCGTCGGCCGCTCCATGCACGAGGATCCGCAGGTGCGCAACTACGGCGAGGCCGGGACGGGCCCGATCCTCAAGCCGGGCACGACGCTCGCGATCGAGCCGATGATCACCGCCGGCGCCTACGATATCCGCATCGACGATGACGGCTGGTCCATCTTCACGACCGACGGGTCGCTGTCCGCGCACTTCGAACACACGGTCGCGATCACGGAGGAGGGGCCGCGCGTCCTGACCCTCGTGCACGGCGATTCCATCGTCAACGGGCCGATTTGATGCACCCGACGCACCCGTTTCCGGTGGTCTGCTACCGTGCGCACTCGCGCGCGGGCCGGGCTACGGCCTGCCCTGCGCCGAGAAGCTCGAAACGCCGTCCCAGAGGGGTTCGATGAAGGTCCGTCCCAGCGTCAAGCCGATGTGCGACAAGTGCCGTGTGATCCGGCGCGCCGGCACGGTGCTCGTGATCTGCCAGAACCCGCGTCACAAGCAGCGGCAGGGGTAGGCATGGCGCGCATCGCAGGAGTCAACATCCCCCGTGAGAAGCGGGTCGAGATCGGCCTCACGTACATCTACGGCATCGGCCGCTCGACCGCCCAGTCGATCTGCAAGGAACTCGGGATCGGCGACCAGCAGAAGGTCCGCGACCTGACCGACGAGGAGGTCGCGCGGCTGCGCGCCTACATCGACGCCAACGTGCAGGTGGAGGGCGACCTGCGCCGCGAGCGCTCGGCCAACATCAAGCGGCTGATGGAGATCGGCTGCTACCGCGGCCTCCGCCATCGCCGCGGCCTGCCCGTCCACGGCCAGCGCACCCGCACCAACGCCCGCACCCGCAAGGGCCCGAAGAAGACCGTCGGGCGCGCCCGCAAGGGCTAGAAAGGAACGAAGGAGCTTCATGGCCCCTCCCCGCAGGACCGGTGGAACGCGCGGACGCACGCGCCGCAAGGTGCGCAAGAACGTCGCGGTCGGACAGGCGCATATCAAGACGTCGTTCAACAACACGATCGTCGCGCTGACCGACAAGGAGGGCAACGTCCTCGCCTGGAAGAGCGCCGGCGCGGCCGGCTTCAAGGGCTCGCGCAAGTCGACGCCCTTCGCCGCCCAGGTGACCGCCGACCTGTGCGCCCGCGAGGGCATGGAGCACGGCCTGCAGAAGGTCGAGGTGTTCCTCAAGGGACCCGGCTCGGGCCGCGAGACCGCCATGCGCTCGCTGCAGGCCGCCGGCCTCGAGATCATCGGGGTGCGCGACGTCTCCCCGCAGGCCCACAACGGCTGCCGCGCCCGCAAGCGGCGGCGGGTCTAGGGAGGCCGGCGAGATGGCCCGCGTGCCCGCTCCGAAGTGCCGCCAGTGCCGCCGCGAGGGCGTGAAGCTGTTCCTCAAGGGCGAGCGCTGCCTGACCGAGAAGTGCGCCGTCGAGCGCCGCTCGTACCCGCCCGGCCAGCACGGCCGCGGCCGCATCAAGCAGTCCGAGTACCTGCTGCAGCTGCGCGAGAAGCAGAAGGCGCGCCGCTACTACGGCGTCCTCGAGAAGCAGTTCCGCAACTACTACGAGAAGGCCTCGCGCCGCCAGGGCATCACCGGCGAGGAGCTGCTGCGCCTGCTCGAGATGCGCCTCGACAACGTCGTCTACCGGCTCGGCTTCGCCGCCTCGCGCGCCCAGGCCCGTCAGCTGGTCCGCCACGGCCACTTCTACGTCAACGGCCGTCGCGTCAACATCCCGTCCTACCAGGTGCGCACCGACGACATCGTGTCGCTGCGCCCGGGCGCCGCCGGCGAGTCCGCCGTGCGCAGCGCGACGGACCTGACCGCGAGCGTCGCGAACTGGCTGCAGGCCGATCACGACAACCTCACGGGCAAGGTCCTGCGCCAGCCCGACCGCGATGAGATCGATACCCCCGTCCAAGAGCAGCTGATCGTGGAGCTGTACTCGAAGTGAGCACCCGCATGCTTGATTTCCAGATGCCGCAGATCGTCCACGAGGAGGTCTCCGCTACGGAGGGCGTCTTCGTCGTGGAGCCGCTCGAGCGCGGCTTCGGCTACACGTTCGGCAACTCCCTGCGCCGCGTCCTGCTGTCGTCCCTCGAGGGCGCCGCGGTCACCAGCGTCCGCGTGGAGGGCGTGCAGCACGAGTTCACGACGGTGCCGGGCGTCCGCGAGGACGTGACGGACATCATCCTCAACCTCAAGGGCCTCGTCCTGCGCATGGAGGGCGACGCCGCCGAGGTCGAGGCGGACATCGTCAAGTCCGGGCCGGGCGTCGTCACCGCCGGCGACATCAGCGTGGCGGGCGACGTCGAGATCCTCAACAAGGACCTCGTGATCTGCAACCTCGCCGCGAAGTCGAAGCTCGAGCTGTCCCTGACGATCGGCCGCGGCCGCGGCTACGTGTCCGCCGACGGCAACAAGGACCTCGAGACGACGATCGGGGTGATCCCGGTCGACTCGATCTTCTCGCCGATCCGTCGCGTCACCTACACGGTCGAGCCGGCCCGCGTCGGCTCCGACACGGACTTCGACAAGCTGACGCTGCACGTGAAGACGAACGGCGCGATCGACCCGAAGGACGCCGTCACGAAGGCCGCCGAGATCCTGATCCGGCAGCTCAACATCTTCGCCAACATGGACACGGCCGAGCTGGCCCGGTCGCTCGAGCATCAGGCCCCCGCCGAGTACGATGCGGCGCCGGCCAACGGGATGGAGCACATCCTGATCGAGGAGCTCGAGCTCGGCGTCCGCTCGTACAACTGCCTCAAGCGCGTCGGCATCGAGACGGTCGGCGACCTCGTCGCCAAGTCGGACCGCGACCTCGCCTCGATCCCGAATTTCGGTCGCAAGTCGATCGACGAGATCCGCGCCGCGCTCGCCGCGCACGGCCTGCGCCTGCGGGGGGACGAGGGCTAGCGATGCGCCATCAGCGACGGGGCAGGGGCCTGGGCCGCGACACGGCCCACCGCAAGGCCCTCTACGCGAACCTGACCGGCGCGCTCGTCGAGCACGGCCGCATCACGACCACCCTCGCGAAGGCGAAGGAGGTCCGGCCGATCGCCGAGAAGATGGTCACGCTCGGCAAGCGCGGAGATCTGCATGCCCGCCGGCAGGCGAAGGCCTACCTGCGCTCGGGTGATGTCGTGCACGCGCTGTTCGCGGACGTGGCGCCGCGCTTCACGGAGCGCCAGGGCGGCTACACGCGGATCGTCAAGCTCGGGCCGCGCTCGGGGGACAACGCCGAGATGGCGATCCTCGAGTGGGTCGACTGACCGACGGGGACGCGCAGGTGGTGGCGGACCTGACGGGGCAGCCGGCGCGAGTCGCGGCGGGCGCCGTCTCGGTTCCCCTGCCGCCGGGCTGGGAGGATCGCACGGTGCCGACGATCGTCGGCCCGGCCTCGTCGGGTGCCCAGCCGAATGTGGTCGTCACCCGCGAGACCCTCTGCAACTCGATGGGCCTCGGCGGCTTCTCGACCGGCTGGGTGCAGAAGCTCGCCGATCAGGTGCCGGTCCTCGAGACGCGACCCGTCGAGCACATCGCGATCAGCGGCCATCCGGGCCACCTGCGCTGCGTCGAGTGGGAGGCCGCGGGTCTGCGTCTGCGCCAGCTGGTCGGGTTGACGACGGTCGGCCCGGACGCCTACGCCATCGTCTGCACGGTGCACTCATCCGACTTCGACGAGCTCGAGCCGACCCTGCGCGCCCTCATCGAGGGTGTGGAGATCGGCGAGGGCGCCGCGGAGCACGCGGCGCCGTAGGGGGGCGCGTCGTGGGCTCGGACGGCGGGCGCAGCCTGATCGAGGGTGGCGTCCCGGCGGCGCCGCCGAGCCTGATCGCGGGTGGCGTTCCGCAGGCGCCCCGCCAGCGCGGCTTCGCGGCGCTCGCCCTGCTCCTGATCCGGGTCGCTGTCGGCGCTGGCGTGCTCGTCCTCGCCGTGCGCATCCTGCGGGGGCACGCCGCGTTCGCGACGGCGGCGCCCGATTGGGACCTGCCGGCGCCGAGCCCGCTGCTGTGGGGCGGCGGCGGCCTGCTCGTCCTCTGCGGGGTCGCGCTCGTGCTGGGTCTCGCCTCGCGTCTCGCGGCGCTCGTGGTCCTCGTCGCCTGCCTCGTCGCCGTCGCGACGGCCGGTCGCGTGCTCGGCGGCCTCGCCCTCTGGGGCCCCGCCCTGATCGCGGTCGGCTGCCTCGTCGTGGTGTGGCGCGGCGGGGGCGGGGCGCAGCTCGTGCACCGCATCGATCCGTAGCGTGCGCCCGACCCGCCTCGATCTGGCCTACGACGGCACGGGCTTCCAGGGTTGGGCCGTGCAGCACCATGCGCGCACCGTGGAGGGCGAGCTGACCCGTGCGCTGGCGGCGCTGCATGGCGGCGTGGGGGAGGTCGTGGTCGCCGGTCGCACCGACACCGGCGTTCACGCCACGGGGCAGGTGGTCAGCGTCGGCCTCGCCGGTGGACCGCCCGTCGGCGCGCTGCCCCGCGCGCTCAACGATCTGCTGCCCGACGACATCGCCGTCACCGCGGCGGCCGAGGCGGATGCGGACTTCAGCGCGCGCTTCTCGGCCCGCTCGCGCTCGTACGCCTACAGCGTTCGACTCGGCCCGCTGCGCGATCCGCTGATGAGCCGCCGCGAGCTGCACGAGCCACGGCCGCTCGACCGCGACGTGCTCGACCGGATGGCCGCCGCCATCGTGGGCGAGCACGACTTCACCGCCTTCACGCCGGCCGAGACCCAGCACCGCACCTTCACGCGCACGGTGCTCGCGACGCGCTGGTCGGCGACCGAGCGCGGGTTGCGCTTCGAGATCACCGCCAACGCCTTCCTGCGGCACATGGTGCGCACGCTGGTGGGCACCATGATCGAGACGGCGCGCGGCGATCGCGGCACCGATCCGGACCGCATGCCGCTCCTGCTCGAGGGCCGCCCGCGCTCCGAGGCGGGCTGGACGGCGCCGCCGCACGGGCTCTGCCTCGAGCGCGTCGACTATCCCGGCTGAGCGGCGGGCGCCGCGCGGGGCGCCGGTATCGTGGGTCGGCATGCGCGCCCTCCTGACCAACGACGACGGGATCGACTCGCCCGGCCTGCACGCGCTCGCGGCGGCCCTCGCCGAGTCGTTCGAGGTCGTGGTGGTCGCGCCCGCCGGCAACCCGTCGGCGGTGGCGCGCGGGGTCACGCTCCGCGCGGAGCTCGAGGTCGAGCGGCGCGAGGTACCCGGTGCCAGCGAGGCCCACGCGCTGACGGGCACGCCCGTCGACTGCGTCCGCTTCGCCGACGTCGGCCTCGCCGGCGGGCCGTTCGACGTGGTCGTGGCCGGCGCCAACCTCGGCGTCAACCTCGGCGACGACGTCACCTACTCGGGCACCGTGGCGGCGGCCATGGAGGCCGTGCTGCTCGGCCGGCCGGGGCTCGCCGTGTCCCAGCAGCCGGAGTCGGGCGAGATCCACCACATCGCGGGCGGCGCGTACCGCTTCGAGACGGCACAGCGGCTCGTGCCGCTGCTGGCCGCGGAGCTCGCCCTCGGCCGGCTCGGCCGCGACGTGGTCCTCAACCTCAACTGCCCTGCCGGCACCGCGCGCGGCGTGCGCATGGCCCGCCTCGGGCGGCGCATCTGGTCGGACCAGGTCGCCCTCGTCGAGGCGGATGACGGGCGCCGGCGCTTCCGGCTCTACGGCGCCGACTCGGACTACCATCGCGAGCCCGGCACGGACTTCGCGGCGATCGCGGACGGCTACGCGTCCCTGACGGCGCTGCACGTCGACCCCGAGCATCCCGAGGGGCCGGAGCTCCTGTCGCGCCTCGACGCGCTCCTCGCCGAGGCCTGAACCGGTCGGCCACGGGGCCGGCACGCAGTCGGCACGGCCCCCGCGGGTCGCTTCAGTCGTCGTCCTGCCAGGCGTTCGGCGCGCTCTGGGCCTCGACGACGAGGTCCAGGCGGGACGGCGGCGGCAGGTCGTCGCGCTCCTCGCCGTCGAAGCGGTGCTCGCGCAGCAGGACCTGGGCGACGCGCAGGCGGTCGATGGCGGCGGGCGCGGCGGCGCCGATCAGATCACCGGCCTGCAGCCACTCGACGACCTCCTCGAGCAGGTCGCAGGCGGCGATCAGGGAACCGGCGGGGGAGGGATCGTCACCGGACGCGCGCGCGATCAGCGCGGCGGCGAGCTCGTCGCCGTCCTTGCGCAGGACGTCGCCGCGGCGCGTCGTCCAGCGCGCGCCCGTGGCGGACGCGGCGAGCAGGCGCGCGGCCTGGGTCTGCGAGGCGGCCAGGCGCGCCTGGGAGCCGCGCAGGCGCCCCTCGCGCAGGAGGCGCTCGCAGCCGAGGATCAGCAGGATCCCGAAGGAGGTGCGCCGGCGGCCGCGCG
>JBMTER010000033.1:0-12570 GCA_049433345.1 Gaiellales bacterium
CGCCGGCGCGCGCAGACGCGTGCCGGCGTCGGCGGGCGGCTGGCGCCATTCCGGCTCGCCCTGATCGCCGTCCTGATCGGCATCGCGCTGTCGGCGATCGTCTACCTGTACGTGTCGTCGTTGCGGGCCACGATGCGGACCGGCGAGTTGCGCTCCAAGGCTGCCGCCACGATGAACGACGCCTCCAACATCCAGGCCGAGACCGAGCAGCGACTCGCCGATGGCCGCGTCGAGCGCGCCGCCGCGGCGTACGGGATGGTGCTGGTGCCGTCCGAGGCGCTGCGCACCCTGCCGGTGCGCGTCCCGCAGGGCGGCCAGGCGCGCTGACGATGCCAGCTACGGCGCCCCCACGCAGTCCGCGGGCCCCGCGCCGTCGCCGCCAGCGACCCGTCCCGCCGCCCGGCCGCCGGATTCGGCTCCTGCTCGTCCTCGCCGCGCTCGGCTTCGCGGTGGTGCTGGGCCGTGCCGTGCAGATGCAGATCGTCGACGGCGGCATGTACGCGGAGCGGGCCACGGGCCAGCACCGCGTGGAGATCGTCACGGCGGCACCGCGCGGCGCGATCCTCGATCGCGACGGCTACCGCCTCGCACTGACGGAGCAGGCGCGCACGATCGGCGCCACGCCGAGCCTGGTCACCGACCCGGCCCGGGTTGTCGCGGCGGTGGCCGAGGCCAGCGGCGAGTCGCCGGACGCCATCATGGAGCGACTGGCGGGGGCGGGCGAGGGCGTCTCGCACGTCGATCTCGCCCGCCAGGTCCCGCCGGCGAAGGCCAAGCGCGTGCAGGCGATGGGCCTCACGGGCCTCGACTTCTCGGTCGAGGAGCGGCGCGTCTATCCTTGTGCGATCGCGGCGCCTATGAGCGGCGGCGTCGACCTCGACGGCCAGGGACGGGCGGGCCTCGAGCTGCAGTACGACGAGGTGCTGCGGGGCACGGACGGCATGGAGGTGCGCACCGAGGACCCGGCCGGCAACGCGATCAGCGTGCTCCAGTCGGAGGCGATGCGGCGCGGCGCGACGCTCAGCACCGGCATCGACCGCGAGATCCAGCGCGCCGCCGAGTCGATAACGGAGTCCACCCGCCGCGAGTTCAAGGCCCTCGCCGTGACGGCGATCGTGCTCGAGCCCGCGACGGGCGAGGTGCTCGCGATGGCGGCCTCGCCGGGACCGGCGAACGGCGACTTCCGTCAGGCCGAGGACGCCGAGGAGGTGCGCCTGCGGGCGATCACCGACGTTTACGAGCCGGGCTCCGTGTTCAAGGCCGTCACCGTCGGCGCGGGCCTCGCCACCGGGCGGATCCGACCGACCACGCCGGTCGACGTCGGCTGGCGCTGGGACCTCTACGACGCCACCCTGCGCGACTCGCACCCGAACCCGGGCCGCAAGACCGCGACCGAGGCCCTGCGCGAGTCGTCCAACATCGGCATCGCCAAGCTCGCCTACGACCGCCTTTCGGGCCCCGGCGGCAAGGACATCGTGCTGGCCCGCTGGATCGATCGCTTCGGGTTCGGACGCCCGACCGGCATCGACCTGCCGGGAGAGGTCGGCGGCATCGTCACGCCGTACCGCGAGTGGTCCGGCACCACGCCGCTGAACATCCCGATCGGCCACGGCATCGCCACCACGCCGCTGCAGATCGCGCAGCTGTACGCGACGATCGCCAACGACGGCGTCGCTATCCGCCCGCACGTCGTGACGCGCATCGAGGGCAAGGGGCCCGTCGCGGCCGAGCGGCGCCGGATCATGCCGCGCCGCGCGGCACGGCAGCTCGCACGCATGCTGGAGGGGGTCGTGTCCGACCAGGGCACGGGCGCGGCCGCGAACATCCCCGGCTACTCCGTAGCGGGCAAGACGGGCACCACGAAGAAGATCGACGAGGACGGCACCTACTCGAAGAAGCGGTACCTGTCGTGGTTCGTCGGCTTCGCGCCGGTCAAGAACCCGCGCGTCGTCACCCTGGTGATGGTCGACGAGCCCGAGGGCGAGCTGTTCTACGGCGGCGACGTGGCCGGGCCGGCCTTCTCGAAGCTGACCGAGCGCGCCCTGATCGCGATGGGCGCGGAGCAGGACCGCCGCTCCTCCTGAGGCGCCGCCGTGTGCCCGACTAGAGTGGGCGCGTGCTCCTGACGGACCTCCTCGGTCCCGTGCGCACGCGGGGAACCACGCTGCCCCTCGAGGGGGTCGACGTCGTCGACCTCGCGTACGACTCGCGCCGGGTCGTGCCGGGCGCGCTGTTCTGCTGCGTGCCGGGCCTCGCGACGGACGGCCACGACCACGCCGTCGACGCGGCCGCGCGCGGCGCCGTCGCGCTGCTCGTCGAGCGACCCGTCGCGGTGGAGCTGCCGCAGGCGGTCGTCGGCTCGGTGCGCGCGGCGATGGGTCCGATCGCGGACCGCCTCTTCGGCGCGCCCTCCGCCGAGCTCGCCGTGCTGGCGGTGACCGGTACGAACGGCAAGACCACGACTGCCTACCTGCAGCACGCGATCCTGACGGCGGCGGGGCTGCCGGCCGGGCTGCTCGGGACGGTGGAGCGGCGCATCGGCGGCGTCGCGGAGCCCGCCGGGCGCACCACGCAGGAGGCGATCGACCTGCACCGCGATCTGCGTCGGATGGTCGAGGCGGGCGATCGCGCGTGCGCGATGGAGGTCTCCTCGCACGCGCTCGACCAGGATCGCGTCGGCGGGGTGCGCTTCGCCGCTGCGGCCTTCACGAACCTGACGCGCGACCACCTCGACTACCACCCGGACATGGAGGCCTACTTCGCGGCCAAGGCGCGGCTCTTCGACGGGCGCTGCCCGCGCGCCGCGAACGCCGATGACGCGTACGGCCGCCGACTCGAGGCGGAGGTCCGCTTCGCGCTCGACGAGCCGTCCGCGGAGGTGCGCGCCGAGGATGTCCGGCTCGGACCGGACGGCTCCGAGTTGCGCCTGCGCAGCCCCTGGGGCGATGCCGACGTGCGACTCCGGCTCGTCGGCCGCTTCAACGTCGAGAACGCGCTCGCAGCCGCCGCCACGGCCGGTCTCGCCGGGATCGGCCTCGACGCGATCCGCACGGGCCTCGCCTCGCTGTCGGGCGTGCCCGGGCGGATGCAGGTCGTCGGCACGCGACCGGCCGTGATCGTCGACTACGCGCATACGCCCGACGCGCTCGCGACCGTGCTCGCGACCGTGCGCCCACTGGCGACGGGACGCGTGATCTGCGTGTTCGGCTGCGGCGGCGATCGTGATCGCGGCAAGCGGCCCGAGATGGCGCGAGCGGCCTGCGCGGGCGCCGACCGCGTGCTCGTGACGAGCGACAACCCGCGCTCCGAGGATCCGGACGCGATCATCGCGGACGTGATGGCCGGTGCCGCCCCGAACGCCGCGATCGAGGCGGACCGCGCGACGGCGATCCGTCGCGCGATCGCCGAGGCCGGCCCCGACGACGTCGTGGTGGTCGCCGGCAAGGGCCACGAGCAGGGACAGGAGGCCGGCGGCGTCGTGACGCCCTTCGACGACGCCGCCGTGGCGCGCGAGGCGCTCGCGTGAAGCCGCTGGCCCTCCGTGACGTGCCGGCGTCCGTGGTCGTGCGCGGCGACGCCGACCGCCGCATCACCGGGGTCCAGATCGACTCGCGGCTGGTCCGGCCCGGTGATCTCTTCGTCGCCATCCGCGGCGGCGCCGCCTTCGCGGCCGACGCGGTCGCACGCGGCGCCGCCGGCGTCGTGCTGGAGGAGGATGCCCTCGACCGGGCCGGCGAAGCGCCGGACCTGCTGATGACGTTCTCGAGCGTCCGCTGCCTGCAGTGCCTCGGCGACGTCAACGCGCGGGCCACCTCGGCCGTGCGGGTCGGCATCACGGGCAGCGCCGGCAAGACGTCGACGAAGGACGCGCTCGCGCACCTGATCGCCGGCCAGCGTCGCGTCACGGCCGCCGCCGAGGGCCACAACAACGAAATCGGCTATCCGCTCAGCCTGACCCGCATCGAGGAGGACACGGAGGTCGCGGTGCTCGAGCTCGCGATGCGCGGACCGGGGCAGATCGCCGAGCTGTGCGCGCTGGCCGCCCCCGACGTCGGCGTCATCACCAACGTCGGTGAGGCGCATATCGAGCTGCTCGGCTCGCGCGCAGCGATCGCGCAGGCGAAGGCCGAGATCATGGCGGGCGTGCGCCCCGGCGGCGCCTGCGTGATCCCGTTCGCCGAGCCCCTGCTCGACCCGCACATCCCGGCGGGCGCCCGGATCACCACGTGCGGGGAGGACGCCGGCGCGGACGTCCAGCTCGTCGACCGGCGCCCCGCCGCCGCCGGTCAGGAGCTGACCTACCTGATCGACGGGGCGCTCCTGCCCGTCACCACGAACCTGCCGGGTCGCCACCACGCGCGCAACCTCGCGGCCGCCCTCGCCGTCTGCCGGATCCTCGATCTCGACCTCGACGCGGCCGCCGCCCGGGCGCGCGACATCCCCGTGCCGCGCTGGCGCGGGGAGGTCGTCGACGTCGCTGGGATCGCGATTGTCAACGACGCCTACAACGCCAACCCGTCGTCCGTGGAGGCGGCGTTGCGGCTGCTCGCGGAGACCCCCGTCGACGGGCGGAGGATCGCCGTGCTCGGGCTGATGGCGGAGCTCGGCGACGAGGCGACGCGCTACCACCGCGAGATCGGGGCGCTGGCGGCCCGGATCGGGATCGATATCGTGATCGCCGTGGGCGACCAGGCGCGCGCGTACCTCGAGGGAACCGGCAGCGGCGTGGATGGCCACGCCGTGCCCGACCTCGACGCCGCCGTGGAGCGTCTCGCCGCGATCGTCCGGTCCGGCGACCGGGTGCTCGTGAAGGGCTCGCGCGCGGCGGCGATGGAGGAGCTCCCGGGACTGCTCGGCGAGCGGCTGGGGGAGGGCGCGCCATGACCAACGTGCTCGCCGCGGGCGTCCTCGCGATTCTGATCTCCGTCGCCGCCGGACCGCGCTTCGTGCGCCTCCTGCGGCGCCTGCGCTTCGGCCAGCGGATCCGCGACGAGGGTCCCGAGGGACACCAGGTCAAGTCGGGGACGCCGACGATGGGCGGCCTGTTGATCATCATCGCCACCGTCGTGCCGTACGCGATCTTCTCGTCGTTCGGGGCGCGCAGCCTGGCCGTCCTGTTCGCGATGCTCGGCTGCGGGCTGATCGGCTTCGCGGACGACTATCTGAGCGTGATCCGCAAGCGCTCGCTCGGCCTGCGCGGCCGCTACAAGCTGCTCGGGCAGGTCGCGATCTCGGTCGTCCTGTGTCTGATCGCCGTCGACCAGGGCATCTCCACGCGGCTGTTCGTGCCGATCGCCGACATCCACGTCGAGCTCGGCCCGCTCTGGTACGTGCTCGTCTTCCTGATCGTGCTCGGCGCCTCCAACGCGGTCAACCTGACGGACGGCCTGGACGGCCTCGCCGCGGGTACCACCACGATCGCGATGCTCGCGTTCACGTCGATGGCGGTGATCGGCTTCCAGGTCGGCCAGCGCGCCCTGCGCGTGCCGAGCGAGTACCAGCCCGTGACGGGTCCGGGCCTGTTCGAGATCCAGCAGCAGACGACGCAGACGCTCGACATGGCGATCCTCGCCGCATCGCTGCTCGGCGCGTGCGTCGGCTTCCTCTGGTTCAACTCGTACCCGGCAGAGGTGTTCATGGGCGACACCGGCTCGCTCGCGCTCGGCGGCGCGCTCGCCGGCTTCGCGATCTTCACGAAGACGGAGCTCCTGCTGGTCCTGATCGGCGGCATCTTCGTGATCGAGGCGGCCAGCGTGATCATCCAGGTGATCAGCTTCCGCCGCTTCGGCCGTCGCGTCTTCCTGATGGCGCCGATCCACCACCACTTCGAGATGAAGGCGTGGAGCGAGACGAAGATCATGTTCCGCTTCCTGATCGTGGCCTCGATCTTCGCCTCGATCGCCTTCGTCCTCTACTACGTGCGCTTCGACCAGTACGTATGACGGGCGACCTCGACCTGCCGCGTAGCCCGCTCGTCCTCGGCGCGGCTCGCTCGGGGCGTGCCGCGGCGCGCGCGCTGAGCGGCGCCGGCCTCGAGCCGGTGCGCGCGGACGACGGGCCCGAGGCGGCGGTCGATCCGCCGTGCCCGGTCGTGGAGGCGACCGTCGGCCTGCTCGACCAGGCCGACGTCCTCGTCAAGAGCCCCGGTGTGCCGTCGACGCACCCCGTGGTCGTCCACGCCCGCCAACGCGGCCTGCCGATCTGGAGCGAGGTCGAGCTCGGCTACCGGCTGCTGCCGCCCGGCGCACGCGTGATCGGCGTGACGGGCACGAACGGCAAGACCACGACCACGGAGCTCGTGGGCGCGATGCTGCGCGAGGCCGCGCTGCCGCACGTGGTCTGCGGCAACGTCGGCGTCGCGCTCTGCGACGTCGCCGGCGCGGTGCCGGAGGGCGGCATCGTCGTCGCCGAGCTGTCGAGCTTCCAACTCGAGGACGTGCACGCCCTGCGTTGCGACGCCGCCGCGATCACGAACCTGACGCCCGACCACCTCGACCGCCACGGCGACATGGAAGCGTACGGCGCGGCGAAGCTGCGCATCTTCGAGCGTCAGGACGCGGGAGACTTCGCGATCCTCAACGACGACGACCCGTGGTGCGCCGCCCTCGGCAGGTTGCCCGGAGGCGGCGCGGTCGTGCGGGTGCGGGCGGCCGAGGCCGACGTGCTCGGCTTCGACGAGGCGCGCCTGCGTGGCGACCACAACCGCGAGAACGTGGCCGTCGCCGCCGCGCTGGCCCGGGCACTCGGCGTCGAGGACGGGCCGCTGCGCGCCGCGGTGCGCGCCTTCGCACCCGTGCCGCACCGGCTCGAGGACTGCGGCGCGGTCGCCGGCGTCGGTTTCTGGAACGACTCGAAGGCGACGAACGTGGACGCCGCCCTGAAGGCGCTGACGGCCTTCCCGGACGGCGCCGTGCGGATCATCCTCGGCGGCTCCGACAAGGGCGCCGACTTCGGGCCGCTCGCCGACGCGCTGCCCGGGCGCGTCCGCTGCGCCTACCTGACCGGACCGGCGGGCCTGCGGATGGCGGAGGCGCTGGCCCGCGCCGGGGTCGAGCACGTCGCCTGCGCCGGCTTCGACGAGGCGGTGCGTCGCGCCGCCGCGGACGCCACGGCGGGTGAGCAGGTCCTGCTCGCCCCGGCCTGCGCGAGCTTCGACGCGTTCGCCGACTACACGGCCCGCGGCGACCGCTTCCGCGCGCTCGCCGCCGAGCTCGGCGCCGCCTGAGCCCGCAGGGGATCGGCCGCCGATGGCGAAATCCCCCGTGTGCGTCGCCCTCGTCCCCTGCGCCTGATCCGCCCCGGCGAGCGCCCCGACGCGCCGCCCGGCCGCGAGCTTCCGATCGAGGGCCAGGTGCTCCTGATCAGCGCGTTCTTCCTGACCATCTTCGGGACGATCATGGTCTACTCGGCGTCGAGCGCGCACGCCATGACCAACCCGGACTTCAACCACGACTCGCTCTACTTCGTCAAGAACGGCCTGCTCTACACGATCGCCGGTGTCGTCCTGATGGTCGGGCTGGTGTTCACGCCGGCCGGCTGGATCCGGCGCGTCGCCCCGCTCGTCTTCGCGGGCTCGCTGCTCGCCCTCGTGGCGGTCGCCATCCCCGGGGTCGGTCTGACCATCAACGGCGCCACCCGCTGGCTGCCGCTCGGCCCGATCACGGTGCAGCCGTCCGAGTTCGCGAAGCTCGGCGTCCTGCTCGTCCTCGCCGCGATCCTCGCGACCCGCAAGCGCCCCCCGGACACCTTCAAGGAACTCGCCTTCCCGATCGGCGCGATCGTGGCGGTGGTCGGACTGCTCGTGATGCTGCAGCCGGATCTCGGCACGACCCTCGCGATCTGCGTGATGGTGCTCGCCGTCCTGATCGCCGCCGGCACGCGTGCGTCTCTGCTGGCCAGGGTGATCGGCATCGGCCTCGTGCTCGGCGCGATCGCGATCTGGGCGGCGCCCTACCGGCGCGAGCGCATGCTCGCCTTCCTCGACCCGTGGGCGCAGAGCCAGGACGGGGCGTACCAGATCGTGCAGGCGATGATCGCGATCGGGTCCGGCGGGATCCTCGGGCAGGGGCTCGGCTCGAGCGTCCAGAAGGTGAACTTCCTGCCTGAGGCCCACACCGACATGATCTTCGCGGTGATCGGGGAGGAGCTCGGCCTGATCGGCGCCATCGTCACCGTCGGACTGTTCGGCGCCTTCGCGTGGGCCGGCTTCACGATCGCGCTGCGGGCCGCCGATCCGTTCCAGCGCCTGCTCGCAGCCGGCGCCACGGCCCTCGTGACGGGCCAGGCCGTGATCAATCTGGGCGCCGTCATGGGCATCCTGCCCCTGACCGGTATCCCGCTGCCTTTGATCTCGTACGGGTCCTCGTCGCGGATCGTCGTGCTGATCCTCGTCGGCCTGCTCGTGGCGATCAGCCGCGAGCCCCAGGTCGCCGCGCCGCGCCCCCGCCGCCGCGCCGCCGCGGCCGAGCCCGACGCGCCGGCGCCCTCCACGGCCCCGCGGCGCCGCCGGCGCGCGCCGGCCGGCGCCTAGGCGTCCTCTAGCCTTGGGCCGATGGCCGAGCGGATCCTGATCAGCGCCGGCGGCACCGTCGGGCACATCGCCCCGGCGCTGGCCGTCGCCGACGAGCTCGTCCGGCTCGGCGCCCACGTCGAGTTCGCGGGCACTCCGAACCGGATCGAGGCGGAGCTGGTGCCGGCCCGCGGCTACGCCTTCCACCCGTTCCGCGTCTCCGGTTTCCCGCGGCGCCCAGGCGTGGCGCTCGTCCGCGCCCTCGTCCGCGCTCTGCGGGCTCCGGGCGAGTGCGTCGCGATCATCGACCGGGTGCGTCCCGATGCCGTCTTCGGCGCGGGCGGCTACGTGGCGGGGCCGATGGTGGCCGCGGCTCGCCGCCGGCGGGTGCCGAGCGCGCTGTCGGAGGCCGATGCGCGGCTCGGCCTCGCGAACCGCCTGGCGGCGCCGCTCGCCGACCGCGTGCTGCTCGCCTTCCCCGTCGCGAGCCGACGGCCACCGAAGTACGTGGTCACGGGTCGACCCGTCGATCGCGCGTTCCTCGAGACGCCCCGCGACGCGGCGCGCGCCGAGCTCGGCGTGGGGCCCGATGAGCGGCTCGTGGTGGCCTTCGGAGGCTCGCTCGGCGCGGGACCCGTCAACGCCGCGCTGCGCGACGCCTACCGCGACGGCGTGCCGCCGGGCCGCCGTGTCCTGCTCGTGAGCGGGCGCGGCAAGGGTCGCTCGGCCGCCCCGCCGGAGCGCTTCGAGGAGGTCGAGTTCACGGATCGCATGCCCGTCCTCCTGGCTGCTGCCGATCTCGTCGTGGCGCGGTCCGGTGGCTCGGTCGCCGAGATCGCGGCCGCCGAGCGCGCCGCGATCCTCGTGCCGTGGGCGGAGGCGGCCGACGACCACCAGACCCTCAACGCGGCGCCGTTCCGCGCTGCCGGCGCCGCGATCGTGATCGCCGAGCGCGACCTCGACGCGGACGGGCTGCGGCGTGCGATCGACGCGGTGCTCGACGACGATGCGCGCCGCCAGGGCATGGAGCGGGCGATGCGCGCCCTCGCGCGGCCGGGGGCGGCGGCGGAGATGGCGGCGATCCTGCTGGCCCTGGCCCGCGGGGAGGCCGGGTGAGCACGCATCTGGTCGGCATCGGCGGGGCCGGGATGAGCGCGATCGCGCGTGTCCTGCATGAGCGCGGCGAGGCGGTTTCGGGCTGCGATCGCGAGGCGACGCGGCTCCTGCGCGACCTCGCCCGCACGGGCATCACCTGCCATCCGGGGCACGACGCGCACCACGCGGAGGAATGCGATCGCATGATCGTGTCGGGGGCGATCCCCGACGACGCGCCGGAGGTCGTGCGGGCCCGCGAGCGCGGTATCCCGGTGCTGCATCGCGCGGAGGCCCTCGCCGCGATCCTCGCCGAGCACGAGCGCCGCGTCGTCGTCACCGGCGCGCACGGCAAGACCACGACGACGTCGATGCTGGCGTACGCGGCGCAGCGGCTCGGCCTCGACCCGACGTTCCTCGTCGGCGGCGAGGTGCGCGACCTCGGTACGAACGGGCGCGGCGGGGGAAGCGGCCTCGCCATCGCCGAGGGCGACGAGTCGGATCGCACCGTGCGGCTCCTGCCGGCGGACCTCGGCGTGGTGCTCAACGTCGACCTCGACCACCTCGACCACTACGACTCCGTCGACGACGTCGTCCAGCTGCTCGCCGAGTGGGCCGCCGAGCTGCCGTCCGACGGGCTGCTCGTCCTCGGCGACGGCGTCGCGATCGCCGCGCCGTGCCCCGTGGCCCGCTTCGGCGTCGGGCCGGGGGAGGGCCTGCGCGCGCTCGACCCGGCACCCGACGGCGACGGCCTCGCCTTCTCGCCCTCGCGGGGACCCGCGCGGGTGCGCCTGGCGGTGCCCGGCGCCCACAACGCCGGTAACGCGTGCGCCGCCGCGCTCGTGCTGGAACGGCTCGGCGTCGACCTCGACGAGGCCTTCGCCGCGCTCGAGGGCTTCTCCGGGGCGGGCCGGCGCTTCGAGGTGCTCGGCACCGCCTATGGCTACACGGTCGTCGACGACTACGCGCACCACCCGACGGAACTGCGAGCCGCCATCGAGGCCGCGCGCGGGCGCCGGCCGGACCGGCTGGTGGTGCTGTTCCAGCCGCACATGCCGTGGCGCACGACCGCCTTCGCCGAGGAGTTCGCCGAGGCGCTCGGCGCTGCCGACCGCTCCGTGGTCCTCGAGACGTACGTCGCGCGGGGCCGCCCCGACCCTGAGGCGAGCGCGAGGCGCATCGTCGAGCTCGTGGGCGGGGAATCGCGCTTCGCGGTCGACGACGAGGCCGCCGTGTACCTCCTGCGTGGCATGGCGCGCGCCGGCGACCTGATCCTCTGCTGCGGCGCCGGTCCCGTCGACCGGATCGGCCGGAGGGTGCTCGAGTGAGCGCGCTGCCGGTCGGCGTCGAGGCGGGCGCCCCGCTCAGCCGCTGCACCACGATCGGGACGGGCGGCCCCGCTCGCTACCTCGGCCTGCCCACCGACGACGCGATGCTCGCCGCGATGCTGGCCTGGGCGGGCGCGCAGGGGCTGCCCGTGGCCGTGATCGGTCTCGGCTCGAACCTGCTGCCCGCCGACACGGGCTACGACGGCCTCGTGCTGCGACTCGAGGGTGCGCTCGCCGGGATCCAGATCGACGGCGAGCGCGCCCGTCTCGGCGGCGGGGCGGCACTGGCTGCGGTCGTGCGCCGCCTCGGTGACGCGGGGCTGTCGGGCTTCGAATTCGCGTGCGCGATCCCGGGGACGGTCGGCGGTGCCGTGCGCATGAACGCGGGCGCCTACGGGACCGAGATCGCCGACGTCCTGGAGGAGGCGACGGTCGTCGGCCCGGACGGTCCGCGACGCGCGGATGCCACTGCCCTCGGTCTCTCGTACCGGCACTCGGAGCTCGCACCAGGCGAGGTCGTCAGCGGCGCCCTGATCCGCCTCGTACGCGACGACCCGCGGTCCATCAGAGAGCGCGTGCGTGCGATGCAGGATCGCCGCAGCGCCGCCCAGCCGCGCAAGGCGCGCACGTTCGGCAGCGTCTTCAAGAACCCGGGCGGCGACATGACCAGCGGCCAGATCCTCGAGGCCTGCGGCCTCAAGGGCCACGCGATCGGCGGTGCGCGGATCTCCCCGAAGCACGCCAACTTCATCGAGAACACGGGCACGGCGACCTCCGCCGACATCGTGGCGCTGATGGTCGAGGCCCGCCGGCGCGCGAAGGACCAGTTCGGGGTGGTACTCGAGCACGAGGTGCAGCTGCTCGGCGATATCGCGATTCCCGCGCCGTGACCCCGCTCACCGTCGCCCGGCACGGAACGCTGGCAGCCACTACGTTCCGCCGCGAGCGCCATGGCGACGCCCGTCTCCGCATTCGCGCGACGGCCCTCGGCCGACGCGATCCGCGACGTCTGCGCGCGCCCGGCCGTCCTGCTCGCCCTGGCCGCCGCCCTCCCGGCGGCGGCCGCGCCGACCGATGAGACGCGTCGGCGCGCCATCGCCGACGGCGTCGCTCGCGCGCTGGAGCTGGCGACGGCGCTCGAGCGCGGCGAGGCGCCGGATCGTCGCGACGCCGCGCTGCTCGAGGAGGCCGAGCGGCGGCTGTGGCAGCCCGTCGACCGCGGTCTCGCGCGCCTCTTGGCCCGGACCGGGCCGAGCGGCCTGTTCGCGTACCTGCTCGTGGAGGGCGCGGTGCGGCGCGAGGCGTGGCGCGCGGACACCGAGCGTCGTCGGGCGCCGTGTCTCGCGCCGCTCGCCGCTGACGTGCCGGCCGCGCCCGACCGCGACCCCGTCGACCTGACGCGTTTCCGCACGGACGTCGAGCGCGCGGCGCGCGTGACCGTCGAGCGCACCGGCCTACCGGACCCCATCGCCGTCGGGCTCGTCTCCCGCGAGCTCGGCTACGCCGAGGCGGCACGGCTGACGGGGCGCTCCCCGAACTCCCTCTGGATGGCTATCGATCGCCTGCGGCCCGAGTGGCGGGGCGTGGCGCGTCGCGGCCGCGAGGCGGGCCTCGGCGGCGGCGTCCTCGTCGACGCCGCGG
>JBMTER010000034.1:0-12549 GCA_049433345.1 Gaiellales bacterium
GGGCCGGGCGGCGACGCCCGGCCCCCGCCCGTTTCCGGGCCGATCGCGGGGCGCCTGCGAAGGGGAAGGCGAGGACCGAACCCCGGCCTGCCGTATCCTGCCGGGGCACGTCCCGACCCCTCATGCGCGTCTTCCTCGGCATCACCGGCGCCTCCGGCGCCCCCTACGCGGCCCGCGTCCTCGACGGGCTGCGCGCGGCCGGGGCCGAGGTCGGCGTCTGCGCGTCGGGCGCGGCCGGCGAGGTGATCGCCTGGGAGGTCTACCGCGACCGCTCGCTGCCGGGCCCCGAGGCCGCGGCGCGGCTCGTCGCCGAGCACGGCGGCGACGGCGCGACCCTCTACGAGGAGATGGACTGGTTCTCGCCGTACGCCTCCGGCTCGGCCAGGGTCGACGCCTACGTGATCTGCCCCTGCTCGATGGCCACCTGCGGCACGATCGCCTCGTCGAGCCAGGCCAACCTGATCCACCGCGCGGCCGGGGTGGCGCTCAAGGAGCAGCGCCGACTCGTGATCGTGCCGCGCGAGTCGCCGCTGTCGCTCCTGCACCTGCGCACCCTGACGACGCTCGCCGAGGCGGGCGCCGTGATCGCGCCCGCGATGCCCGCCTTCTACACGCAGCCGGACGGCCTGCAGGACCAGATCGACTTCGTCGCGGGTCGCGTGCTCGACCTCTGCGGCGTCGACCACGAGCTCGTGCGGCGCTGGGGGGACGAGGCGTGAGCGGCTCGTCCGACAACCTGCCGGTCCGCTACGGCGCCGACGCGGGCACCCTGCCGCCGGAGCGCGTGCAGGAGATGTTCGACCGCATCGCGCGCCCGTACGACGCGATGAACCGGGTCATGACGGCCGGCCTCGATCGCCGTTGGCGCAGGCTCGCGGCCGATGCCACGGGCGTCGGCCCGGGCGCCAGCGTCCTCGACTGCTGCTGCGGCACCGCCGACCTGACGCTCGAGCTCGCGTCGCGCGTCGGGCCGGGCGGCGAGGTCATCGGCGTCGACTTCGCCGAGCGCATGCTCGAGCGCGGCCGCGGCAAGATCGCCAAGCGCGGCGCAGGGCAGGCGACCCTGCTCAACGGCGACGCCCTCGAGCTGCCCTTCCCGGACGACCGCTTCGCGGCGGCGACCGTCGCCTTCGGCATCCGCAACGTGGCCGACCTCGACCGCGGTCTCGGCGAGCTCGTGCGCGTCGTGCGTCCCGGCGGCAAGGTCGTCTGCCTCGAGATCACCACGCCCGATCGGGGTCCCGTGGCGCGCTTCCACCGGCTCTGGTTCGACCGCGTCGTGCCGACGGCGGGTCGCGCCATCGATCGCGGCTCCGCGGCCTACACCTACCTGCCGGCCTCCGTGCGGCGCTTCCCCGGCCCCGGCGAGCTGGCCGAGCGCATGTACGGGGCGGGCCTCGACGACGTCCGCTACCGGCTGCTCGGCGGCGGCATCGTCGCGCTCCACGTCGGCACCGTCGCGCGGAGCGGCGCGTGAGCACCGTCGGCTACCAGGACCTGCTCGCCGTCCGACCCGTGCGCGGCGACCTCGAGCGCGTCGCGGCGCGCCTCGCGGGCGCCGGCGCCTGGGGCTCGACGGCCGCGACCGCCGCGGAGACGCTGGCCGCCGGCGGCAAGCGCCTGCGTCCGCTGCTCGTGCTGCTGTCCGCGCCCGCCGCGCGCCAGGCCGACGACGACCTGGTGCGCGCCGGCAGCGCCGTCGAGCTGGTGCACATGGCGACGCTCGTCCACGACGACGTCCTCGACCACGCCGCGCTGCGGCGCGGCCGGCCGACCGTCTGGGCGCAGCACGGCGAGCGCGTCGCGGGCGCGACCGGCGACATGCTGTTCGCGCGCGCCTTCGGCGTGCTCGCGGAGACGGGCGACATCGACTGCCTGTCCCTGCTCGCGCGGGCCGCGCTCGGGCTGTCCGAGGGCGAGGCGCTGCAGATGCTGCAGACGCGCGACCCGGAGACCTCGGCCGAGCGCTACTTCGAGCGCTGCACGCTCAAGACGGGGCGCCTGTTCGCGGCGGCCTGCGGGCTCGGCGGCCGCCTCGGGGGGCTCGACCCCGGCGACGTCGACGCGCTCGCCGAGTACGGGCGCCTGCTCGGCCTGGCCTTCCAGGTCGCCGACGACGTCCTCGACTGCGAGGGGTCGGCGGCGCCCGCCACCGGCAAGGCCGTCGGCACGGACCTGCTCGGCGGCACGGCGACCCTGCCGCTGGTCACCGCGGCGGCGCGCGAGCCGCGTATCGCCCACGCGCTGCGCGACGGCGCCGCCCCCGACGACGTGCCCGAGCTGCTGCGCCTCGTGGCGGCGACCGGTGCCCTCGACGAGGCGCGCGACACCGCGCGCGAGCTGGTGCGCGAGGCCGAGGAGGCCCTCGACCGCGTCGCCGGCGACCTCGACACGGCACCCCTGCGGATGGTCGTCCGCGGGGTGGTGGACCGCGATACCTAGGACGGACGACACGATGGCCACGATCAGCACCAACAGCACCGAGCTGCGGGAGATCCGCGAGAAGGTGGAGGCCGGCGAGCGCCTCGACCTCGACGACGGCATCACGCTGCTCGAGTCGCACGACGTGCTCGAGCTCGGCGCGCTCGCCGACCTCGCGCGGCGCCGGCGCGGTGGCACCGACGACGTCTACTTCGTCAACAACCTGTACCTGAACCACACGACGATCTGCCGGGTGAAGTGCAAGTTCTGCGCGTTCGCGCGCACGTCGAAGCAGGCCGACGCGGTGATCTGGGACATCGACGAGCTGGTGGCGCACGCCCAGGCGGTGCAGGAGCACCAGGACTTCACCGAGATCCACATGGTCGGCGGCGAGAACCCGCACCTCGACTTCCAGTACTACATCGACATCACGCGCGCCCTCAAGGCGGGCCTGCCCGGCGTGCAGCTGAAGCTGTTCACCGCGTCCGAGATCCACCACATGACGACGCTGTCGGGCCTCGACCACGGCGAGGTCCTCGACGCGCTGATCGAGGCGGGCCTCGACACGCTGCCCGGCGGCGGGGCGGAGGTGTTCGCCCCGCGCGTGCGCAAGATCATCGCGCCCGGCAAGGAGCCCGGCGAGTACTGGCTGCGGACGCACCGCCTCGCCCACGAGCGCGGACTGAAGACCCACTGCACGATGCTCTACAACCACGTCGAGACGTACGAGGAGCGGATCGAGCACCTGCTCGCCCTGCGCGACCTGCAGGACGACACCGGCGGCTTCATGGCCTTCATCCCGCTGCCCTTCCACCCGGAGAACACCGTCTTCGAGCGGCGCGGCTGGAAGTTCTCGACGGGCCAGGACGACCTCAAGATGATCGCCGTCTCGCGGCTGATGCTCGACAACATCGAGCACGTCAAGGCCTACTGGATCATGATCTCGACGCCGCTCGCCCAGGTCGCGCTGTCGTTCGGCGCGAACGACATCCAGGGCACCGTCGTCGAGGAGAAGATCGCGCACGCCGCCGGCGCCGTCACCCCGACGGAGGAGAAGGTCGAGGCGCTCGTGCGCGTGATCCGGGAGGCGGGCAAGGTGCCGGTCCAGCGCGACACCTTCTACAACGAGCTGCGGCGGTGGGACTGATGCCGCTGCGGGTCGGTCGCGTCGACTACATCAACACGTTCCCGCTGGCCTGGTCGCTGGAGCGCCGGCTCGGGGCCGGCGCCGTCGAGGAGGTCCTCGGCGTGCCGACGACCCTCAACCGCATGCTCGCGGCCGGCGAGCTCGACGTCGCCAACGTGTCGTCGATCGCCTACGCGCGCCACGCCGACGAGCTCGTGCTCTTGCCGGGCGTCTGCATCTCCTCGGACGGCGCCGTCGACTCGGTGCAGCTCGTCACCGACGTGCCCCTGCCCGGGGTCCGCTCCGTCAGCGTGACCGCGCAGAGCGCGGCCTCGGTCGCGCTCGTGCGCATCCTCCTGCCCGAGGCGGAGATCCGACCCGAGGGCGAGGCGGCGGACGCGCGCCTGATGATCGGCGACGAGGCGCTCGAGAGCGCGATGACCGACGCGACGCCGCACCACGACCTCGGCGTCCTCTGGCGCGAGCGCACCGGCCTGCCGATGGTGTTCGCGGTCTGGGCGGCCCGGCGCACGTGCGATCCCGCGGCGCTGGCCGAGCTCGACCGGGCCCTCGCCGATGCGGTCGCCGACGCCTCCGAGCACGCCGCGCTGGTGGCCGAGGCCGCCGCCGCGCGCTACGGCTTCCCGGCCGGCTTCCTCGCCCGCTACTTCGAGAAGCTCCGCTACCGCTTCGGGCAGCGCGAGCAGGACGGTCTCCGGCGATACTTCGAGCTGGCCGAAGCGGCCGGCATCGTCGACGTCGCCCCCGAGCTGGTCTTCGCGGGCGGCACCCCGAGGGAGGCGCGCGCCTGATGGCCGTCGCGGAGCAGACCCGAACCGTCCAGGAGATCCTCGACCGCGTCCTCGACGGCGAGCGATTGACGGACGCGGATGCGCTGACCCTGATGCGCTCGAAGGATCTGATGGCGATCGGCGCCGCGGCCCATGAGATCCGCAATCGCAAGGCGGACCCGGGGGCCGTCACCTTCATCGTCGACCGCAACATCAACTACTCCAACATCTGCGTCACGGACTGCAACTTCTGCGCCTTCTACCGTCAGCCGGGCGACACGCGCGAGGGCTACACGCTGCCGAAGCCGATCATCTTCGCGAAGATCCGCGAGACGATCGAGATCGGCGGCACGGGCGCCCTGATGCAGGGCGGCCACAACCCGGACCTCGGGATCGAGTGGTACGAGGACCTCTTCTCCTCGATCAAGGAGCGCTACCCGTCGTTCCACCTGCACGCGCTCTCGCCGCCGGAGATCATGCACATCTCGCGGCGCTCGAAGCTGCCGATCGCGACGACCCTGTCGCGGCTGCGCGACGCCGGCCTCGACACGCTGCCGGGCGGCGGCGGTGAGATCCTCGTCGACCGCGTGCGCAAGATCCTCGCCCCGAAGAAGACGAAGTCGGACGAGTGGCTCGAGGTGATGCGCCAGGCGCACCGCCAGGGCATGTCGACGTCCGCGACGATGATGTACGGGCACGTCGAGACGCTTGAGGAGCGGGTCGAGCACATGCGCCGCCTGCGCGACCTGCAGGACGAGGCGCCCGGCTTCCGGGCCTTCATCTCCTGGACCTTCCAGCCGGACAACACCCGGCTCGGGCGCGAGGTGACGGACACGCCGACGTCGTACGAGTACCTGCTCGTGCAGGCGATCTCGCGCCTCTACTTCGACAACATCCCGCACATCCAGTCGTCCTGGGTGACGCAGGGCATGAAGATCGGGCAGATCGCGCTCCGCTTCGGCGCCGACGACCTCGGCTCCGTGATGCTGGAGGAGAACGTCGTCTCCAGCGCCGGCACGACGTACCGGGCCTCCAAGGAGGACTTCTGCCGGCTCATCCGCAACGCGGGCTTCCGGCCCGTGCAGCGCGACACGTACTACCGCGTCGTCGACGACGCCCCGTAGGGCGCGGCGTCGCCCGCGGCCTGCCGCACGAGGCGCAGGCGATGCAGGATCGCGATCACCAGCACGACGATGCCGGCGAGCGCGAGGATCGGCTGGAGCGGCGCGAACAACTGCAGTGCGCCGCTGGCCCCGATCGCGAGCACCACGAGGTGGTTGCAGGTCGGGCAGCCGACGGCCAGGTAGGCGAGGGCGCCGCCGACCACGCCGGCCCGGGTCGCGGGCCGGCAGCTGGACGGCTTGGGCAGCGCGACGAGGATCGCGACGAGCACGGCGGAGGCGATCGCGACCGGCCAGTTCCACCACTCGACCGGCGTCATCCGCTGGAACAGCGGGTTCTCGACGAGCTCCGTCGGCACCGCGATCACGACCAGCGTGAACAGCCCGACGCCGATGCCGAGCAGGATCCGGCGCCCGTGCTCAGCGCCCATCGCGGTCCTCGATGCGCAGGTACGGCGCCTCCCGGTTGAGAGACAGCGCGACCTCGCCGGACGCGAGCCGGATCAGGTCGTCGCCGAGCAGCTCGCGGCGCCAGCCCTGTCCGAGCGGCAGCTCGTCTGCGCCCTCGCCGACGACGACGGCCTCGAGGAAGCGGTCGAGGTCGGCGCGCGTCGCGACCAGCTCGGGGGCGAGGTCCTGATCGAGGCAGCGGATGCGGGCCATCGGGACGGCGAGCGTGGCGACGGTCTCGACCCGCCGCGCGACGCGCTGCGGGACCGACGCCTCCTTCGGCGGCGGCGTGCGTCCGCGCCCCGCCTCGACGGCGGCCAGCAGCGCCGCCGGGTCGCGCTCGTTGAGGCCCTTGCCGAGGCCGCGGATGCGGCGCAGCTGCTCGGCCGACTGCGGCGCGGCGCGGGCGATCTCGACGAGGGTCGGGTCCTTCACCACCCAGGCGGCCGGCTGGTCGCGGCGGCGGGCGGCGCGCTCGCGCCAGGCCGCCACCTCGATCAGGACGGCCTGCGCCGTCGGGGACAGCCGGCCGCGACGCTGCACCTTCCGCCAGGCGCGTTCGGGGTCGGCGCCGGCCGCCTCGGGGACGCAGAAGCGGCGCTCGATCTCGGCCTGCGCCCACGCGGTGCGCCCACGCTCGTCGAGGCGCCGGCGCAGCTCCGCGACGAGCGCCGCGAGATGGCGGACGTCGTCGGCGGCGTACAGGAGCTGGGTGTCCGTCAGGGGCCGGCGACTCCAGTCCGAGAAGGTCTCGTCGTGGTCGAGGCGCACGCGCAGCACCTGGTCGAGCAGCCGCTCGAGGCCGGCGCCCGCCGTCAGGCCGACGAAGCCGGCGGCGATCTGCGTGTCGAAGACGTTCGCCGGCACCGACCCGAAGTGCAGCCCGAACGCGATCAGGTCGGCGGACGGCGCGTGCATCAGCTTCTCGACGGCGGGGTCGGCGACCAGCTCGGCGACCGGGTCGAGCGGGGCACCGGCGAGCGGATCGATCAGCCAGATCTCGTCGCCGACCGCGAGCTGGGCGAGGCACAGCTGCGGCGCGTACGTCTTCTCCCACAGGAACTCGGTGTCGATCGCGCAGCTGCCCGCGGCGCGCGCCGCCTGCACGGCGGCGGCCACGCCGGCGGCATCCGACACGAGGGCGGGAGGCAGCGCCACCGACGCAGGGTAGCGGTCCGGCGGAGGCGGGGCGGTACTCTGTGGGCCATGGCGGTGCCCCTGATGGACCTGAGCGGCCAGTGGCGCCCCCTGCACGGGCGGATCCAGGCTGCGGTGCAGGAGGTCGTCGAGAGCGGCGTCTTCATCCTCGGCCCGAACGTGCGGGCGCTCGAGGCGGAGACGGCGGCGGACCTCGGGGTGGCGCACGCCGTCGGCGTCGCCAACGGCACGGATGCCCTCATCCTCGCCCTGCGGGCGCACGGCATCGGCGCGGGCGATGAGGTCGTCTGCCCCGCCTACACCTTCTACGCGACGCCCGAGTCGATCGCGGCGGTCGGCGCGACGCCCGTCTTCGCCGACATCGACCCGGCCACGTACCAGCTCGATCCCGAGGCGGTGGCCGCGGCGATCACGCCGCGCACCCGCGCGATCATGGCCGTGCACCTGTTCGGGCATCCGGCGCCGATGGCGGCGCTCAGGGCGATCGCCGACGAGCACGGCCTCGTCCTGATCGAGGACGCCGCGCAGGCCTACGGCGCGAGCCTCGACGGGGTGCGCTGCGGCGCGATCGGCGACATCGCCACCTTCTCGTTCTTCCCGACGAAGAACCTCGGCGGCTTCGGCGACGGCGGCCTCGTCACCACGCCGGACGCCGCGATCGCGGAGCGCGTCCGCGAGCTGCGCTTCCACGGCTCGAAGGACAAGCGCACGTTCACGCAGGTCGGGATGAACTCGCGCCTCGACGAGCTGCAGGCCGCGATCCTGCGGGTGCTGCTGCCCGAGCTGCCCGGCTGGAACGCCGCGCGGCGCGCGGTCGCCGAGCGCTACGTCGAGCTCGGCATCGATCGCTTCCTGACGCCGCCGGCGACGGCCGCCGGCGCCGAGCCGATCTACCACCTGTACATGGCGCGCTGTCCGGATCGCGACGCCGTGCAGACCGCGCTGAAGGCGGCCGAGGTGGGTGCCGTCGTCTACTACGACACGCCGCATCACCTGCAGCCCGTCTTCGCGGACCTCGGCTACGGGCCGGGCAGCCTGCCGGAGACGGAGCGCGCCGCCCGCGAGTGCATCGCCCTGCCGATGTACCCGACCCTCGACGCGGACGCCCAGGCCGTCGTCGTCGGCGCCCTCGAGGCGTCGCTCCAGCCGATCGCCTAGGGCGATGCGCGTCTGGATCGACCTCACGAACGCACCGCACGTGCCGGTGCTCGCGCCGCTGGTCCGCGTGCTCGAGGATCGCGGCGCCGAGGTGCTGCTGACGGCGCGGCCGTACGGCCAGACCGCGGAGCTGGCCGAGCTGCACGGCCTCGCCGTGACCGGGATCGGCGCGCACGGCGGGCGCTCCCGGCTCGGCAAGGGCCGCGCCGCGCTCGGCCGCGTGCATGCGCTGCGGCGCTGGGCGAGGGGCCGGGGGATCGACGTCGCGCTCGCGCACGGATCGACCGACCAGCCGATGGTGGCCCGGATGCTCGGCTTCCCGGCGGCGACGATGTTCGACTACGAGGGGGCGCGCCTGCAGCACGGCGCCAACTGCCGCCTCGCCGCGCGCGTCCTCGTGCCCGACGCGATCCCGCTCGAGGCGGTGACGCGGCACGGCGCGGCCGCGGCGAAGGTGGTGCGCTACCCGGGCCTGAAGGAGGAGTACGCCCTGTTCGGGTTCGCGCCCGATCCGTCGCTGCGGGACGCGCTCGGCGTGCGCCCCGACGCGCTCCTCGCCGTGCTGCGCCCGCCGCCCGAGCTCGCGCTCTACCACCGCACCGACAACCCGCTGTTTCCGGAGGTGCTGCGCCAACTGGCAGCGGACCCGCGCGTCGACCAGGTCGTCCTGCCGCGCACCGCGGAGCAGGGTGCGGCGATCCGCGCGCTCGGCCTGGATCGCGTGATCGTGCCGGAGCGCGCCGTCGACGCCCGCAGCCTCGTGGCGGGCGCCGATCTCGTCGTGTCGGCGGGCGGCACGATGAACCGCGAGGCGGTCGTGCTGGGCACGCCCGTCTGGACGACCTTCGCGGGCGAGCTCGGCGCCGTCGATCGCGCCCTCATCGACGCGGGACGCCTGCGCCGGCTCGAGCGCGCCGCGGACCTGGTCGTGGAGCCGCGCGGGCCCGCCGATCGGCCGGTCCTGCGCGATCCGGCGCTGCTCGTCGACCTGGCGCTGTCCGGGCTCGCCTGAGCCGCTCGTGGCGCCTGCCTCATGACGGGGCGGAGCACCTATAATGATCGCTGATATGCGGCTTCCCTCCTGGCATCGGCTGGGCCACGTCGCGGCGGACGCGGCGGTCGCGGCGATCGCCTGGTGGCTCGCGTTCGAGCTGCGCTTCGATCTCGTGCCGCGCTGGGCGGGGATCCTGCGTGACGAGACCCTGCCGTGGGTGATCGTGCTGACCGTGCTCGTGTTCGTGGTCAACGGCCTCTACACGCGCTGGTGGCGGTACGTGTCCCTGCGCGACGTGCGCCTGCTCGTGCGGGCCGCCGCGATCGCGGTCGTCGTCGTCGCCCTCTACGCGAACCTGTTACCGCCCGTCGCGGCCGTCGCGCTCGCGCGCGCCAACATCGCGGCGACGCCGCCGCGCGGCGTCCTCGTCATCTACTTCCTGCTGCTGCTGCTCGGCACCGTCGGCGTGCGCGCCGGCGCCCGCACCATCCTCGAGGGCCGCGGCACGCTGTTCCCGCGGGGACGCGAGGTGCTCGTGGTGGGCGCGGGCGATGCGGGCTCCGTGATCGTGCGCGAGATGCTCGGCAACGCGGCGCTCCGGATGACGCCGATCCGGCTCGTCGACGACGATCCCCGCAAGCAGGGCATGCGCCTGCACGGCGTCAAGGTCGAGGGGACGACCTCGGACCTCGCCGGCATCCTCAAGGCGTCGCCGCCCGACGAGGTGGTGATCGCGATGCCGAACGCGGACGGCGTCGTGCGCCAGCGCGTGGTCGACGCGTGTCGGCGCGCAGGCGTGCCGGTGAAGACGCTGCCCGGCCTCTACGACCTGCTCGACGGCGACCCGAACCTGCTGCGGCGCCTGCGCGACGTCGAGGTGGAGGACATCCTCGGGCGCCAGCCGGTCAGCCTCGACCTCGTCTCGATGGGCGGCTACCTGGCCGGCCAGTCGGTGCTGGTGACCGGCGCCGGCGGCTCGATCGGCTCCGAGCTCGTGCGCCAGATCTCGCGCCTCGCACCCACGCGGCTGACCCTCGTCGACCACGCGGAGGACAACCTCTTCCAGATCGACCAGTGGCTGCGCGAGAACGCGGACGTGGCCTTCACCTCGTGCGTGGCCGACGTCAAGGACGCGGATCGCATGCGCCGCATCCTCGCCGAGGCCGAGCCGCATGTCGTCTTCCACGCCGCCGCCTACAAGCACGTGCCGCTGATGGAGGCCAACCCGTTCAGCGCGCTGCGCAACAACGTGCTGGCCACGCGCTCGTTCGCGGAGCTCGCCGCCGAGCAGGGCGTGGAGCGCTTCGTGCTGGTCTCGACCGACAAGGCGGTGATCTCGGAGACGGCGATGGGCGCCTCCAAGGCGCTCTGCGAGTACGTCGTCGAGGCCGAGGCGCAGGAGCGGCCCGGCACCCGCTTCATCGCCGTCCGCTTCGGCAACGTGCTGGGCAGTTCCGGCTCGGTGATCCCGACGTTCCGGCGGCAGATCCTCGAGGGCGGTCCCGTCACCGTCACGGATCCGGAGATGACGCGCTTCTTCATGACGATCCCGGAGGCCGTGCAGCTGATCGTGCAGGCCGGCGGGGTCGGCCGATCGGGCGACATCTTCGTGCTCGACATGGGCGATCCCGTGCGGATCTGGGACCTCGCGCACGACATGGTCCGACTGATGGGGCAGGAGCCCGGCAAGGACATCGAGATCTCGGTGATCGGCCGACGGCCCGGCGAGGTCCTGCACGAGCGCCTCTTCTCCGACGACGAGTCGGTCGAGCGCACGCACCACGAGAAGCTGATGCGGGCGCGTCGCGGGCGGATCGACGCCGCCTGGCTCGGCACACGCCTCGACGAGATCGAGGCCGCGCTCGCCCGCGGCGACGACGCGGGCGCCCTGCGCCTCTACTTCGACGCGGCGCAGGCGCCGGTGCGGGAGGGCCAGGCCCCGCAGCAGGTGGGGGACTAGCCGCGTGGACACGAAGCAGCTCGCGGCGCTCGTCGCCGTGGTCGATCGCTCCAGCTTCTCGCAGGCCGCCGAGCAGCTCGGCGTCACCCAGCCGGCCGTCTCGCTCGCGATCCGCTCGCTCGAGAAGCGCCTCGGCTGCCAGCTGATCGACCGCTCGGGCCGGGTCGTCGAGCCGACCGAGGCGGGGCAGGTCGCGTACCGCCACGCGCAGCGCATCCTCGGTGCCGAGCGCGACCTCATGCGCAGCCTCGAGGACGAGGGCGACGTCCTCGCGGGCAACCTCATCGTGGGCGCGTCGACCGGACCGGGCGAGCGGATCCTGCCCGCCCTGCTCGGCGCCTTCCACCGCGAGAACCCCGAGGTGGCGGTGTCGCTGCGCGTCGACGACACGGAGACCATCGTCGACCGCGTCCTCGACCGGCAGCTCGAGATCGGCATCGTCGGCGCGGAGCGCGCGCACCGCTCGCTCGTCTTCGAGCCGTTCCTGCGCGACGAGGTCGTGCTCGTGGTGCCCGCCGGCCATCCGCTGGCCGGGCGCATGCTGAGCGCGGACGAGCTGGTCGCGGCGCCGCTCGTCGTCCAGCAGGAGGGCGCCGGCGTGCGTACCGTCGTCGAGCGCGAGCTGCGGGCCCTCGGGGTGCGTGCCCGGGATCTCAACGTCGTCGCCGAGCTCGGGCTGCAGGAGTCGGCGAAGTCGGCGGTCGAGGCGGGACTCGGCATCACGTTCCTGTCGCGGCTCGCCGTGGAGCACGAGCTCGCGGAGGGCCGCCTCGCGACCGCGACGGTCAAGGGCCTCGAGGCGAACCGCCTGTTCTACGCGGTGCGCAGCGCGGCACGGCCGCCGGGGCGGCTGGTCGCGACCTTCCTCGACTTCGCCCGGCAGACCCTCGGCGAGCGGGCGGCCTTCCCCGACGAGGTCCGCGAGCGCCCGGTGCGCGGCGGGCGCGTCGGCTAGATGCCGGGCTGCATCGCCTTCGACGCCGATGTGATCGGCCGTCGGCGTACGGGCGACGAGTCCGTCGCGACGGGCCTCTTGTCCGCGCTCGCCCGCCGTGACGACGTGCCGTTCACGATCCTCGCGTACGTGCGCGATCCGGCGCAGGTGCCGGAGGCGATCACCGCGTCCGGGGTCGTGCGTCCGGTCACGGTCGCCGTCGGCTCCAACTACCGCCGCGTCGCCGTCAGCCTGCCGGCGCGCCTGCGCGCGGACCGGCCGCTGCTCTACCACGGCAACTACGTGCTGCCGCCGGGCCTCGGCTGCCCCGGGGTCGTCACCGTCCACGACTGCTCCTACCACTACGCGCCCGAGCTGATGCCCGTGGCCGACCGGGTCGCGTTCGGGCGCTTCGTGCCCTGGTCCGTGCGGCGCG
>JBMTER010000035.1:0-12155 GCA_049433345.1 Gaiellales bacterium
GCAGTGCGATCGCCACGAGCAGGTCGCCGCGCTCGGCCCGGTCGCGTCCGCCGACCTCCGCCACGCTGGCGCCGAAGCGCTCCACGATCCCGGTGCGCAGCCGCGCCAGCGCGCTGCGTCGATCCTTCAGCGAGGCGGTGCCGGGCAGGCGCAGCTCGACCTCGGCGATGGCGATGAATCCGCGACCCATACCCCGAAGGCTAGCCCGTGCCTTCCTGCGTCCGTCCACCACGGGCCGCCCCGGGCCCGCCATCGGCTACGGGCATCGTCGCGGCGTCGAAGTCGTTGGCCCGTGTGCAATGGTTCCCGTCTGATGGCACGATCCCCCAGGGCCCGACGTCGCCGACGAGCGGCGGCCGCGGCGGTGATCGCGATCGCAGCTCTCCTCGGAGCTTGGCCATCCACGTCCGCCGCGGCGATCACCTCGTGCTCGGGCTCCGGCGCCTCCTTCGACGGCGGGATCGGCACGAGCGCCGATCCGTTTCGGGTCTCCACGCAGGCGCAACTCGCCGCGATCGGCACCGGAGCGAACCGGCTCTGCGCCTACAGGCAGACCCGCGACATCGCCCTGACGGGCGAGTGGACGCCGCTCGCCAGCGGCGCGGCACCGTTCAAGGGCGAGTACGACGGGGATGGTCACGCGATCACGGGCATCAGCATCACCATCGACGGCTCCTACCTGGGGCTTTTCAGCTACACCGACGGCGGCGCGGTGATACAGAACCTGCGCCTGGCGGGCACCATCAACGCGCCCGGGTCGTACGGGGTCGGCGGCCTGATCGGACTCGCCGATCGGCCCACCACGATCACGAACGTCCACTCGTCGGTCGACGTGACCGCGAGTGGACGCGCGGGCGGGCTCATCGGGTGGGTCGCTGAGAGCATCGTCAGGCGGTCCTCGGCGAGCGGAACGGTCACGGTCAGCGGTGGCGACGTCGGCGGCCTGGTCGGCCTGGCGCGCAGCTCGTACGGCTCGCTTCCGGCGGAGGTCTCGGATTCCTACGCCACGGGAGCGGTCACGGGCGGCGATAGCTACGAAGGCGTGGCCGGGCTCGTCGGACGGGTCGAGGTCGGCGGAGGGTCGTACCGCGTCACGATCGAGCGCTCCTTCTCCAGCGGGCACGTGACCGGTGGCAGCGGCACCCGTGTCGACTGCTCCTACGGCTACTGCATCACGTTCACGGGGACCACCGGTGGGCTCCTGGCGCGCTACAGCGCGTCCACCGCCTACTCCGCGAATCTGACCGTGACGGACTCGTTCTGGGACACGCAGACCAGCGATCGCGCCACCACCGCGGACGACCTCGGCACCGGTCTGACCACCGCGCAGGCCAGAGTCCGCTCGACGTTCTCCGCGGCGGGGTGGGACATCGCCGCCGGCTGGGCCGACTCCGCCGTCTGGAGCATCTGCGAGGGCAGCTCCTACCCGTACCTGTCAGGCCAGTACGGGGAGTCCCCGTGTCCGCCTGACGCCCCGGGGGCCCCGATCGCCGTCGCCGGTGACGCACGGGCCACGGTCACGGTGAGCCCGGGAGCGGGCGGCGGTGGCACGCCCACCTCGATCACGGTACGGGCGGTCGAGGATGCCGCCAGGTCCTGCACGATCACCGGCAGCGCCGGCAGCTGCGAGGTGACGGGCCTCACCAACGGCGTCACCTACACCTTCGTCGCCACGGCCGCCAACGCCAACGGCTCATCGCCATCGTCCGCGGCGTCGAATGCGGTGACGCCGACTGCTGCGGCGGGGACGGGGACCGCCGATGCCAGCGCCACCGCACCGGCCGCGCCGACGGGCATCAGATGGTCGAAACGGCGCGTCACCACGGCGCGGCTCGTGGCGACGTTCGACGCGGCTCCGGATACGAGGTACCTGATCAGCGCGTACCTCCCGTCGCGCAGGCTGGCGTGGCGCGCCGGCCGGACCGTGCGCGGCTTCTGCGCCGTCAGCACCCCCTCCGGGGCGAGGGGAGCAACCGCTCGCTGCGTGATCCGACTGCGGACCCCGGGCAGATGGCGCATCTCGATCACGCCCGTTTCGGCGGGCATCAGGGGCACAGCCGCCGTCAAGCGCATCAGGATCACCCTGCCGGTGCCGCAGCGTCCGACCGCGACCAGCGGTCGCCCGGAGTCGGTGACGGGCTGACTAGCCCGCCCGCGGCGGCAGCCGCGCGGAGAGCCGCAGCTTCTCCAGTTCCCGCGGTGCGATCGGCCGCCACGCGCCTGGCGCAAGCCCCTCCAGGTCGAAGCCGGCGAGGCGGGAGCGGATCCCATCACGATCGACGCGCTGCTTGAGGGGGTGACGGTTGTCCGAGAGCCTGCGGGCCAGTCGCGGATCGGCGAGTAGGAGCTCGAGGCCGCCCCCGGACGCGGGCAGGGCGAGGACGGGATGCAGGCGTCCCGGGTGCACGATCGACAGCGGCGTGCCCGGCGTGCGGTGCAGGACCGCGCCCGTCGGGCCCGCGCCGAGGACCTCGCCGTCCACGAGCACGGTCTGCCCGTGCGCCACCTTCACCGTGGGATCCTCGACCGCGGCCCCGTCGAGGGTCACGCGCCCCACCCGGATCAGCCCCTCGACCTCGCGGCGCGTCCCGAGACCCGCGGCGGCGAGGTAGCGGTTGAGCCGGACCGGGCCGGCCATCGGCGGGCTAGGCGGATTCCTCGGCGGGCGAATCGATCGAGGCGTGCCCGCCGGCGGTCACGAGCGTCGGCCGGATGCCCCGCTCGATGGTGTCGCGCGTGACGATGCAGCGCGCGATGTCGGAGCGGCTCGGCAGCTCGAACATCACGTCGGTCAGGGCGTTCTCGATGATCGAGCGCAGGCCGCGCGCGCCGGTCTCGCGCTCGAGCGCCTTGTCGGCGATCGCCCACAGCGCGTCCTCATGGAAGACGAGCTCGGTGTCGTCGTACTCGAAGAAGCGCTGGTACTGCCGCGTGAGGGCGTTCTTCGGCTCGACCAGGATGCGCACGAGGTCGTCCCGGTCGAGCTGGTGGACGGCGGTGATGATCGGCATGCGGCCGACGAATTCGGGGATCAGGCCGAACTGGACGAGATCCTCGGGCCGCACCTCCTGCAGGACCTCCGCGCCCTCCACGCGGCCGATGCGGGTGATCTCCGCACCGAAGCCGACGCTGTTCCTGCCGACGCGCCGCTCGACGATGCGGTCGAGCCCGGCGAAGGCGCCGCCGCAGATGAACAGGATGTTCGTCGTGTCGATCGAGAGGAACTCCTGGTGGGGGTGCTTGCGCCCGCCCTGCGGCGGCACGGAGGCGACGGTGCCCTCGAGGATCTTCAGGAGCGCCTGCTGCACGCCTTCGCCGGACACGTCGCGGGTGATCGACGGGTTCTCCGACTTGCGGGCGACCTTGTCGACCTCGTCGATGTAGATGATCCCCGTCTCGGCTTTCTTGATGTCGTAGTCGGCGGCCTGGATCAGCTTCAGCAGGATGTTCTCGACGTCCTCGCCGACGTATCCCGCCTCGGTCAGCGCGGTCGCGTCCGCGATCGCGAACGGGACGTCGAGGATGCGGGCCAGGGTCTGCGCCATCAGCGTCTTGCCGCAGCCGGTCGGGCCGAGCAGGAGGATGTTCGACTTGCCGAGCTCGACCGCGTCGTCGCCCTCGCCCTCCTGGGCCATGCGCACGCGCTTGTAGTGGTTGTAGACGGCGACGGCCAGCATTCGCTTGGCCTCCTCCTGCCCCACCACGTAGTCGTTGAGGACGTCCCAGATCTCCTGCGGGGCCGGCAGCGACCGACCCTCGAGCGACGTGGGCGCCTTCAGCTCCTCGTCGATGATCTCGTTGCAGAGATCGATGCACTCATCGCAGATGTAGACCCCGGGGCCGGCGATCAGCTTGCGCACCTGACGCTGCGTCTTGCCGCAGAACGAGCAGAGCAGCTGCTCGCCGGTGTCCCCCGTGCGGGTCATCTCAGCGGTGCTCGATCACCTGGTCGATGATGCCGTACTCGCGCGCCTCCTCGGCGCTCATGAAGTTGTCGCGCTCCGTGTCCTGCTTGACCTTCTCCGCCGGCTGGCCGGTGTTCTCGGCGAGCAGGCGGTCGAGGTTCCGGCGCATGTCGATGATCTCGCGCGCGTGGATCTCGATGTCGGTCGCCTGGCCCTGGAAGCCCGCGGAGACCTGGTGGATCAGGATCTTCGAGTTGGGCAGCGCCATGCGCTTGCCCTTCGCGCCGCCGGCGAGCAGGAACGCGCCCATCGACATCGCGATGCCGACGCAGATCGTCTGCACGTCCGGCTTGATGAACTGCATGGTGTCGTAGATCGCCATGCCGGCGTAGACGGAGCCGCCGGGCGAGTTGATGTACAGCGCGATGTCCTTGTCCGGGTCCTCGGACTCGAGATGGATCAGCTGCGCGACGATCAGGTTCGCGATCTGGTCATCGACCGGCGTGCCGAGGAAGATGATGCGCTCGCTGAGAAGGCGCGAGTAGATGTCGAAGGCGCGCTCGCCGCGCGACGTCTGCTCGACGACCATGGGGACAAGAGGACTCACGGTGTGCCCTTTCGGCGGGGTTGGTCAGGATTCCTGCTCGGAGTCGGACGACGCGTCGTCGCCCTCCCCCGCATTCTGCTCCGCCGTGGCGCCCTCGTCGGAGCCGGCGCGTGCGTTGGCGCGGGCCTCGGCCTCCTCGGGCGTGATCACGGCCGCCTCGGCGACGGCGCGGTCGAGTGCGGTCTTGAGGACGAGGTCGCGACGGACGTCCTCGCGCATCGCCGCGTCGTCCATGATCCGATCGACGACCTCGTCGGCCTCGTTCTCGGCGGCGGCCTGCTCGGCGATGAAGGCGCGCAGCTCGTCGTCCGGAACGCTGATGCCGTGCAGCTCGACGTAGGCGTCGAGGGCGAGCTCCTCGCGCACCTCGCGCTCGCACTCAGGTGCGAGCTCCATCGCGAGGCCGTTCAGGTCCCGCCCCATCATCCCCATGTACTGCTCGAGGTCGATGCCCTGCTGGCCGAGCGATCGGGCCATCGCCTGGAGGCGATCGTCGATGCGACGTCCGACCATCGCCGGCGGCACCTCGACCTCGGCCTGCGCGCCGAGGTCCTGCAGGACGTTGCGCCGGAACTGGCCGTCTGCCTCGCGCTCGAGGTTCTGCTCGCGTCCCTGTCGGATGTCGTCCTTGAGCTCCTGCAGCGTGTCGAAGCCCGCGACCTGCTTGGCGAACTCGTCGTCGAGGTCGGGCAGGACGCGCACGCGCACCTCCTTGACCGTGACGGCGAACACGGCCTCGCGGCCGGCCAGCTTCTTCGGCTTCTGCTCCTTCGGCAGCTGGACGGCGACCTCCTTGACGTCGCCGGCCTGCATGCCGATCAGCGCCTCGTCGAGCTCGTCGAGCAGGCGCCCGGCGCCGGCCTCGACGAGCAGGTCCGTGGCCTGCGCGTCCTTGATCGCGTTGCCGTCGACGGTGCCGTGCATGTCGACCAGCACCTGGTGCCCGGACTCGACGGCCGTCGCGGCGGCCTCGAAGGTGGCGCCAGCGGCGCGGATGCGCTCGATCTCCTGATCCACGTAGTCGTCGTCGACGGAGCCCTCCGGCTTGACCGCGGCCAGCGTCAGGCCCGCCGGCAGCACGGCCTTCGGCGGGACCTGCACGACGCCCGTGAAGGTGAAGGGCGCGCCCGGCTCGATCGGCTCGTCCCAGTCGATCTCCGGCTGACCGATGCCGTCGACGCCGGCGGCCGCCGTGGCGCGACGCCACCAGCCGTTGATATGGCTGCGCAGCGCCTCATCGCGGACCGCCTCCTCGCCGAGGCGCTGGCGGATCACGGCGACGGGGGCCTTGCCCTTGCGGAAGCCGGGGACGCGGACGTCCTTGGCGAGGTCGCTGAGGGCGTGCTCGAACGCGTGGTCGACGTCGTGCGCGTCGATCTCGACGCGGATCCGGACCTTGTCGTCTTCGAGGGTCTCTACGGCGGTCTGCATGGGTCTTGTCTCTCCGGCGATTCGCCCGGGATCGGGGGCTCGGATGGTAAGCGATCGGCGCGGGCCTCCCGGCCAGTGCCGCGACCCGATGCGGGCGGGAGGACTCGAACCTCCACGGGGTCGCCCCCACCGGGACCTAAACCCGGCGCGTCTGCCGTTTCGCCACGCCCGCCGGCACGCGCAGGGTATCGGAGGACGCTAGGCGTCGTCCCCGTGGTCGTCCCACTCGTCGTGATCGTCGTCGTCCGACTCCCAGCGGTCGTGCGAGACGGCCCGGCGGGCGGGGCCTAGTCGCTCAACCGGCGTGCCGCCAGGCGCGGCAGGAGCAGTCGCTGGACGACGGCGAGGGCCACGACGATCCCGACGCCGATGATCGCGACGAGGCCGATGCGATCGACGATCGACGTGACGCCGACGGCGTCGCCGACCATGCGTCCGATGACCCCGAAGGTGACGGCCCAGAGCAGGCTGCCGATCGCGTCGTAGAGGACGAAACGCGCGTAGGGGTAGTGCGCGGCGCCGGCCAGCACGTGCACCTTCGTGCGGATGGCGGCGAGCATGCGCCCGCCGAGAATCGCCTTCGCGCCGTGCCGCCGGATGTACCCCTCCGCAGCGATGCGCTTGTCCTCCTTGATCACCCGGCTGATGACGGGTTTGCCGAGCAGCCGGCCGCCCCAGTAGGCGCAGTTGTCGCCGGCCATTGCGCCGAGCCATCCGATCAGGATCACGAGCGGCAGCGGGTACTCCTCGAGCCCGGACCAGACGAGCATCGCGAACTCGCCCGACGACGGCAATCCGAACGAGTCCCCCATCGTCAGCAGGAAGACGGCCCATAGCCCGAATTCCTGGATCCGCTCCACGAGCGCGGCCATCAGGTCGCCGACCGTGGCCCAGATGCCGCCGATCACGGGGATCGCCTCCATCAGGGGCCCATCGTCATGTCGCGCGCCATCGGCTAATCCTGCCGCAGATCGGCGCCCTCGTCGGCGTCCGCGCCGTAGGTGCCGAACCGCCCCCAGATCCGCTCCGCGTCGTCGAGGCGTCGCCCGATGCTCGACGGATTGCGCTCCAGCAGCGTCGCCGCCAGCAGCTCCACGAGGAAGATGCCGGGGACCGCGGTCGGAAACGGCGCGGGCGCGTCGTCGGCGCAGACGAGCACCTCGGCGGCGTGCCGAGCCGCCGGCGCTGCCGGGGAGTCGGTCACGAGCACGACGGGAGCGCCGGCCTCCTGGAAGAAGGCGCAGACTTCGGTCGTCACCTTCGCGTAGCGGCGGAAGGTGAACGCGAGCAGCCGGTCCTCCGGGCCGATGCCGATCAGGCGGTCGGCGAGCGCCGACTCCCCCGCTTCGACGCGGACGACGTTCGGAAGCATCGGGTTCAGGAGGAAGTAGGCGTACTCGGCGACGGCGGCGCTCGCGCGCTGCCCGAAGACGTGGATCCAGCCCTCTCCCGTCTCGAGGAGCGCCGCGGCCTGCGCGAGCGTGGCCGGTGCAGTGCCGGCGGCGACGGCACGCAGGTCGCCCTCGACGGCGTCGAGCCAGCGCTCCACGAGCGACCCGTGCGGCGCAGACGGTTCCCCGGTCCCGGTCAGGCGGTCCCGGATCGTGCCCCGCAACGCCTCCTGGAGGCCCGCGAAGCCGCCGTAGCCGAGCCGCGCCCCGAAGCGCACCACGGCCGCCTTCGACACGCCGGCGGCGATCGCCAGCTGGTCGGCACTCGAGAAGGCGATCGCGGTCGGGTCGCGCAGGACCGCCTCCGCGACCAGCCGGTCGTTCGGCGAGAACTCGTCGAGGCGATCGCGGATGCGATCCAGCGGCGGCTGGTCCTGCTCGGCCACGCGGCGACCCTACCAGACGGCCTGCACCCAGCCGCGCGCTCGACGGGTACGGTTCCTCCCATGGCGCGCGTCTTCAGCGGCATCCAGCCGACCGGCGACAAGCACGTCGGCAACCTGCTCGGCGCGATCCGCCACTGGGTGACGATGCAGGACGAGCACGACTGCATCTACTCGATCGTCGACCTGCACTCGATCACCGTGCCCGTGGATCCCGCCCAGCTGCGGGCCTCCACCCTCTCCCTCGCCACGCTGCTCTACGCCGCTGGCGTCGATCCCGAGCGCTCGGTCCTGTTCGCGCAGAGCCACGTGCCCGAGCACACCGAGCTCGCGTGGTACCTGAACTGCACGGCCACCTTCGGCGAGCTGCGTCGGATGACGCAGTTCAAGGACAAGTCGGGCGGTCAGGAGTCCGTCTCGGTCGGGCTCTTCGACTATCCGGTGCTGCAGGCCGCCGACGTCCTCCTCTACCGCGCCGGCCTGGTGCCGGTCGGGGAGGATCAGCGCCAGCACCTCGAGCTGATGCGCGACATCGCGATCCGCTTCAACGGGCGCTACGGCGACACCTTCGTGGTGCCCGACGCGCAGATCCCGCCGGTCGGTGCGCGCATCGTCGACCTGCAGGAGCCGACGCGCAAGATGTCGACGACCGGCGGCACCGAACAGGGCACGCTGCTCCTGCTCGACGATCCGAAGCGGCTGCGCAAGAAGGTCATGTCCGCCGTCACGGACTCGGACGGCGAGGTCCGCGCCGACGCGGACGCGAAGCCCGGCGTGACCGGCCTGCTGGCCCTGCTCTCCGCGATCGAGGGCACGTCCGTCCCCGACCTCGAGGTCCGTTTCGCCGGGTCGGGCTACGGCGACTTCAAGGGCGCCGTCGCCGACGCCGTGATCGGGTTGATCGAACCGATCCAGGCGCGCCACGCCGAGATCAGCGCCGATCCCGGCGAGGTCGAGCGACTCCTGCGGGCCGGCGCCGAGCGCGCACGTGCGATCGCCGTGCCCGTGATCGAGGACGTGCGCGGCCGCATCGGCTTCGCGCCGCGCAGCTAGCCGAAGCGGCCCCGACCCCGCCGGGCGAGGCGCGCCATCGAACCCGGCGCGCTGGCCTGTGCGACCGCGGCGGCACGCCACCACTCCGGCTGGAACGACTCGGCGCGACCCCGCTCGAGCGCCCGCAGGATGCGGTCGGCGCAGTCGCCGTCGTCGCGCACGGCTCGCCGCGCCCGCAGCTGGCTGCGCAGGCGCTGGTGCGGGAACGCGCTCGTGGCGACGGGCCCGGGGTTCGCGGTCAGGACGTGCACACCGTGCTCCGCGGCCTCGACGTGCAGGGCCCGCGACCAGGCGACGGCCGCGTGCTTGGCCGCCGCGTAGTGCGGGGCCGAGCCGGTGGCGACCGTTCCGGCCACGCTGACCACGTTGACGATCCGCCCCCGCTCCGCGACGAGCCCATCCCACGCCAGCGCGGTGACCCGCACCATCGCCAGGTAGAGCAGGTCGACGGCGGCGCGGGCCGCCTCGTGGTCGTGGTCGAGCAGCGGTGCGCGGAACGGGCCGCCGGCGTTGTTGACGAGGAGCCGGATGCGCGGTTCGGTCGCGAGCCGCTCGGCGAGCGCCACGATCCCGTCGTCGTGGGCGACGTCCGCGGCGAGCGCGGAGCAGCCGAGCTCGCCGGCGACGGCGTCGAGGCGATCGGCGCCGCGGGCGACCAGGAGCCGCCGATCGCCGCGGGCCGCGCCCCGGCGGGCGATGGCCCGCCCGATGCCCGCCGCGCCGCCGGTCACGATGGTGAGGGGCGCGTCCATGACGGGAGCCTACCCCCGCGCGATACACTCGGGCCGTGCCGTCCCTGGAGCCGCCGCCGCGCGTCGAGGTCACGATCGCCACCCGCACGCTGGTGCGGGTGCTGATCACCCTGCTCGCGTTCGGGGTGCTCATCACCGGGCTCTGGCAGGTGCGCTCCGTGCTCACGCTGATCGTGGTCGCGGCGTTCCTCGCGCTCGCGCTGAATCCGATCGTGACGGTGCTGGAGCGACGCTTCGGCGGGCGCCGCGGCATCGCCGCCGCGCTCGTCACGCTCGGCGTGATCGTCCTCGTCGGATTGATCGTGGCGGCGCTCGTGACGCCCGTCTACAACGAGATGCGCACGCTCGCCGCGCGGGCGCCGCTGCTCGTCGACGACCTGCGCACCTGGGGACCGTTCGCCGATCTCGACGCGCGCTACGACTTCCTCAGTCGGACGCGCGATCTGGCGGAGCAGTACGCCGACCGCCTGCCGGCCCAGGCCAGCAACCTGCTCGGCGTCGCCACTGCCGTCGTGACGGGCTTCGGCAAGGCGCTGACCGTGCTGTTCATGACGCTGTTCCTGTTGCTCGAGATCCCTCGCCTGACGCGCGCTATCACCGAGCTCCTGCGGCCCGGCTACGCCGATCGGTCGCTCGAGGTGTTCGAGCAGGTCAACGGCACGATCGCCCGCTGGACCGGCGGCGTGCTCTTGATCGCCGCGATCGCGGGAACCACCATGGGCCTGACCGCGTGGGCCCTCGGCGTGCCCTACGCCCTCGCGCTCGGCCTCTTGGTCGGGCTGCTCGCCTTGATCCCCCTGATCGGCGCCACGATCGGCTCGGCGATCGCCGTGCTCGTCGCGCTCACCCAGTCGGTCACCGCCGCCCTGATCCTGCTCGTATTCGCGGTCGTCTACCAGCTCGTCGAGAACCACGTGATCCAGCCCGTCGTGATGCGCCGCACCGTCGACGTGTCGCCCTTCATCGTGCTGGCCAGCGTCCTCGTCGGCGCCTCGCTGCTCGGGATCATCGGCGCACTGCTGGCGATTCCGGTGGCGGGCAGCGTGCAGGTGGTGCTGCGGGAGGTGCTGAAGGCGCGGCGCGCCTCGGTGGCGGCGGAGCGCGAGATGATCACCAGCGCCCACACCGCCACGCTGGACGCGGTGGAGCCCACGATGGAGGTGGATTGATGGCCGAGCGGCCGCGCATCCTGATCTGGTCGGACTACCTCTGACCCTTCTGCCGCGTCGCGTGCGAGCGCGCGTCGTGGCTCGAGCGCCGGTTCGGCGCCGAGATCGAGTGGCTCCCGTGGGACCTGCACCCGGAGTACCCGCCGGAGGGGATCCCGCGCAGCGAGCTCGAGGCGAAGTACGGGCCGGGCATGTTCGAGCGGGTGCGGGAGATGTTCCAGGACAGCGGTCTGCCCTATGCCCCGCATCCCGAGCGGGTCCCGAACACGCAGCTCCTGCTCGAGCTCGGCGAACTGGCTCGCGCGGAGGGGCGCCACGCGGCCTACCACGAGGCGGCGATGGTCGCGCTCTGGGAGGAGGGGCGCGACGTCTCCGATCCCGCGGTGGTGCGCGCCGTCGCCTGCGGCGCCGGCCTCGAGCCGGCGGCCGTCGACGAGGCGATCGCCACGCGCTCGTTCCGATCGGTCGTGGAGGCGTCGACGCGGGAGGCGCACGGTCTCGGGATCAACGCGGTGCCGGCGTTCGTGATCGACGAGCGCCAGCTCGTGCTGGGGGCCCAGCCGCACGCCGTGTTCGAGGAGATCCTCGCCGGCCGTGCGCTGCCCGAGGGCTGATCCGAACCGACTGGGAATCGAACATATGTTCGATTAGAATCGGCGGGGCGTGCTGCTCGCCCTGCTCATCCCCCGCCTGCCCCTACGGGCCGCCCTCGCCGCGCACCCGGGCCCGCCACCGCCTGAGCCGATGGCCGTCGGTCCCGATCCCCTCGGCGCGCCCCGCATCGACGCGCCGTCGGCCGCGGCCGCGGCGATGGGGGTTCGCCCCGGCATGCCGCTCGGCGAGGCGCTCGCGCTGTGCCCCGCCCTCGCCCTCGTCCCACCCGACCCCGCCGGGGCGCGGCGGATCGGCGAGAGCCTCCTGGCCGGCGCGGAGGCGCTCGGCCTGCCGGTCGAGCCGCTCGGCCCGGATCGGGCGCTGCTCGACGCGGCTCCCGCCCTGCGCCTGCACGGCGGGCCCGATCGGCTGATCCGGCGCCTGCAGGCGCTGCTGCCGGACGCGGGACTGCGGATCGGCGCGGCGCCGGCGCGCTTCGCGGCCCTGGCCGCGGCGCGGAGCGCACGCCGCCGGCCGCGCATCCTCGCCGCCGGTGAGGTGCAGGCGGCCCTCGCGCCCCTGCCGGTGCGCCTCCTGCACGCAGACGGCGGTGCCTGTCCCGATGTCTGCCGCGCGCTCGAGCTGGTCGGGATCGACCGCCTCGGCGGGCTCGCGGCACTGCCGCGGCTGGCCGTTCGCGACCGCTTCGGCGCGGCCGGCCTCGTGGCCTGGCGCATGAGCCGCGGCGAGGACGGCGCGCTGATCGTGCCGCGGCGCGTCGAGGGCGCCCTGTGCGCGACCTTCGCCCCC
>JBMTER010000036.1:0-12121 GCA_049433345.1 Gaiellales bacterium
GGGCGCGCCCACCACGGGGCCGCGCGTCGTGTTGATCAGGAACGCGTCCGGGCGCATCTGCTTCAGCCGCGCGGCGTCGATCAGGTGCTGCGTCTCCGCGTTGAGCGGACAGTGCAGGCTGACGACGTCGGCGGTCTCGAGCAGCTCGTCGAAGGTGACGTAGCGCGCGCCGAGCTCGGCCTCGACGGCCGGGTCGGCCTGGCGGCGGCCCGAGTAGATGATCTCCATCCCGAACGCCTTCGCGCGCCGCGCGGTGGCCTGGCCGATCAGGCCGAGGCCGACGATGCCCAGCGTCTTGCCCTGGATGCCGGCGCCGAGCATGTAGAACATGCTCCACACCCACGGGGTCTGCGAGCGGATCACGCGCTCGCCCTCGCCGAGGCGTCGCGTCGCCATCAGGATCAGCGCCATCGCGATGTCGGCGGTGGCCTCGGTGAGGACGGCCGGCGTGTTCGTGAACCAGACCGTCTCGCGCCGGGCGATCGCGTCGGTGTCGACGTTGTTGTAGCCGACGGCGACGTTGGCGATCACCTGCAGCTGCGGGCCGGCGGCGTCGAGCACGGCGTCGTCGATCTGGTCGTGCAGGAGGCAGACGATCGCGTCCGCGCCCTTGACCGCGTCGAACATCTCCTCGCGGGTCAGCGGCCGGTCGTGCGGCGACAGCCAGACGTCGCCGTGCTCGGCGAGCAGGTCGAGCGCGGGCTGCGGGATGCGTCGCGTGACGACGATCCGGGGACGGCTCACGCGGCCATCTCCTCGAGCTTCCCGCGCATCAGCTCGATCGCCTCCTGGATGTTCTCGAGGCTGTTGGCGTAGGACAGGCGCAGGTAGCCCTCGCCGTGCTCGCCGAAGGCCGTGCCGGAGAGGACGGCGACGCCGGACTCCTGCAGCAGGCGGTCGGCGACCGTCTTCGCGTCCTGGCCCGTGCCCGACACGTTCGGGAACGCGTAGAAGGCGCCCTTCGGGTCGCGGCAGGTGACGCCGGGCAGGGAGTTGAGGCCCTCGACGACGGCCACGCGGCGACGGTCGAACTCGGCCATCATCGCGTTGATCTCGTCGCGGGGCCCGGTCAGGGCCGCGACGCCGGCGAGCTGCGTGGCGGGCGCCGTGCAGGACACCGAGTTGATGATCAGGCGCGTGATCGGCTCGCGCAGGGGCTCGGGCAGCACGGCGTAGCCGAGCCGCCAGCCCGTCATCGCGAACGTCTTCGAGAAGCCGTCGAGCAGGATCGTGCGGTCGAGCAGGCCCTCGTGCGCCGCGATCGTGTCGTGCTCGGCGCCACCCCAGAGCATCTCCGAGTAGACCTCGTCGGAGAGGATCCAGCAGTCGTGCTCGGCGAGGACCTTCGCGATCTCGACGTTGAGGTCGCGCGAGTTGTAGCCGCCCGTCGGATTGCCCGGCGAGTTGAGGATGACCATCTTCGTCTTCGGGGTCAGCCGCTCGCGCAGGTCGTCCGCGGTGAAGGCGAAGTCCGTCTCCTCCGTCAGGGGCAGCGGCACCGGCACGCCACCCGCCCACTTGATCGCCGACTCGTAGATCGGGAAGCCGGGGTTCGGGTAGATGACCTCGTCGCCCGGGTTGATCGTGGCGAGGATGCCGAAGAACAGGAACGGCTTGGCGCCCGGGGTGACCACGATCGAGTCGGGCGAGATCTCGAGGCCGCGGTGCGTCGACAGGTGGTTCGCGCAGGCCTCGCGCAGGGCGGGGATGCCCGGCGCGGGGCAGTAGTGCGTCTGGCCGTCGCGCAGCGCCTTGGCGGCCGCCTCGACGATGTGGGGCGCCGTGTCGAAATCGGGCTCGCCGATCTGCAGGTGGATGACGCGCCTGCCGGTGGCCTCGAGGGCCTTGGCGCGGGCGAGCACCTCGAACGCGGTCTCGGTGCCGAGACGGTCGAGGGCGGTGGCGAGATGGGGCATCGGTGGTCCTCCGGGGTGGGGGAAGGGCCGGTTAGGCGCGGATGCGCTCGCCGGCGGGGTCGAAGATGGGTTCGCTCGAGACCGAGCCGTCGACCTCGCGGTCGAAGATCCGGATGGCCGCCCGCGTCCCCGGGACCGCCAGATCCGCGGGAAGATAGCCGTAGGCGATGGACTTGCCAACCGTGTAGCCGAAGTTGGCGCTGGTCACGTAGCCGACGGCGCTGCCGCCGACCAGGATCGGCTCGCCGCCGAGCGGGGCCGCGTCGGGATCGTCGAGGACGATCGGGACGAGCCGCTTGCGCAGGCCGCGCTCGCGCTCCTCGACGACGGCCTGGCGGCCGATGAAGTCGTCCTTCTTGAGGTTCACGGCGAAGCCGAGGCCGGCCTCGTCGGCGGTGTAGTCGGTGTGCATGTCGACGCCGGCGAAGCGGTAGCCCTTCTCGATCCGCAGCGACTCGAACGCGCCGCCGCCGCAGGCCGCGAGGCCGTGCCCGGCGCCGGCCTCGATCAGCCGCTCCCACAGCCAGCCGCCGTACTCGGTCGGGGCGTACAGCTCCCAGCCGAGCTCGCCGGCGTACGAGATGCGCAGCGCGAGCACGGGGACGTGCTCGACCCAGATGCGCTGGGCGCGCATGTACGGGAAGGCCTCGTTGGAGAGGTCCTCGGGTACGAGCGGCTGCAGGATGTCGCGGGCCTTCGGGCCCCACAGGCCGAACACGGCCCAGGCGCTCGTGACGTCGCGCATCCGCACCGCGTCGTCCGCGGGCAGGTGGCTGCGCAGCCAGGCCACGTCGCGCGGGCCCGAGCCGCCGCCCGTGACGACCAGGTAGCGGTTCGCGTCGAGGCGGGTGACGGTGATGTCGAAGAGGACGCCGCCCGTCTCGGTCAGGCACGTCGTGTAGACGATGCGGCCGACGGCGACGTCCATCTCGGACGTGCACATGCGGTTCAGCCAGGTGGTGGCGCCGGGGCCCTCGATCTCGACCTTCGTGAACGGGGTCAGGTCGAACAGGCCCGCGTTCGAGCGCGTGCGCGCGTGCTCCCTGCCGATCACCGGCGACCAGAACATCGACGACCACGCGTCGCGGCTCTGGGTGTGCTCGGGGGCGGGCAGGTTGGCGTTCGCCTCGAGCCACTGCGGGCGCTCCCAGCCGGCGCTCTCCAGCATCACGCCGCCGCGCTCGGCGATCCACTCGTGGGCGGGCAGCCGGCGCAGGCCGCGCGGATTCGCCATCGGCTGCAGGGGGTGCAGGATGTCGTAGACCTCGGCGTACTGGGTGGAGCCGCGCTCGGCCACGTACATCGGCGCGGAGTGGTGCGGCTGGAAGCGGTCGGGGTGCGCCGGGCCGAGGTCGATCCCGGCCGGCTGGCCGAGCATCTGGCGCACGACGGCGCGGGCCGAGCCGGCGCCGTGCGTGACCCAGATCGCCTCGGCGAGGTAGAGGCCCTTCGTGTACGACGACTCGCCGAGCAGCGGCATGCCGTCGATCGTGAAGGAGAAGTGCCCGTTGAAGGTCTCCTCGAGGCCGGCCGCGAAGACGCGGGGCATCAGCACGCGGGTCGCCTCCCAGGCGGCCGTGAAGTGCTCCTCGGAGAAGGGGCCCTGGGCGGTCTGGTGGCCGTCGGCCTCGCGCTCGAGCTCGTCGGGCATGATCGGCAGCGGCGGGTGGTTGTACGAGCCGATGCCCATGCCCTGCCAGCGCTGGCGGTAGTAGACGTCCTGGTCCTGGTGGCGGATCATCGGCAGGGAGGACTCGACCGGGCCGCGCTCGACGCCCTCGATCGGGGCGCCCCACGCGAACACGTGCTGGAGCGGCTGGAGCGGGATCGGGCGGCCGATCATGTGCTGCAGCTCGGGGCCCCAGAGGCCGCCGGCCACGAGCAGCTGGCCGCAGTCGATGCGGCCGGCGGTCGTCTCGACGCCGTGCACGCGACCGCCGTGGATGTCGACGCCGGTGACCCGGGTCAGCTCCATGAAGCGGATGCCGCGCTCCATGCAGAGGGCCTGCAGGTGGTGGCAGTAGGTGACGGCACGGCAGAGGCCGTCCGAGGGGATGTGCAGCGCGGCGAGGATCGCGGACTCGTCGATCAGGTCGCAGAGGCCGACGGCCTCCTGCGGGGTGACCATCCGGGTCTCGAGGCCGTAGGCGGTGGCGGCGTTGTGACGCCGGTGGAGCTCGGCGACGCGGCCCGGGGTGGTGGCGACCTCGAGGCCGCCGACCGCGGCCCAGGTCTCGCGGCCGTCGTCGTTGAAGGAGTCGTACGCCTGCGCGGACCACTGCGCCAGGATGCACATCAGCCGGCTCGTGTTGGTCTGGAAGCAGAGGCCCGGCGCGTGGTACGTCGAGCCGCCGGTGTGGGCGAGCGGGCCCTGGTCGACGACGACCACGTTCGTGACGCCGGCCTGGGCGAGCTCCCAGGCGGCGGAGGTGCCGACGATGCCGGCGCCGATGATGACGATGTCGGCCTTGGTGTCCATGGTCATGCTCCTTCGACTGGGGTCGACGCCCCGACGGGGGATTCGGCGATCAGGAGGGCGAGTTCGCGTTCGAGGCCGTCCTCGCCGGTCGCGACGATCTCGAGCGGCAGTCCGAGGATCGCGGCGGCGCGCTCCGCGCCCGCCTGCAGGTCGGGATCGTCGGGAGCCTGGGCGAGCCAGACGACGCGCCGGTACGCGTGGAAGTAGTCGTCGCGCAGCTCGGGGTGGCGGTCGAGGCCGAGCTCCTGCACGACGAGGCGATCGAAGCCGAGGATCAGGGCGTCGGTCAGGAGGTACGTGCCCGGCTCCTCGGCGAGCAGCCGCTCGAGCCGCTCGGGGCCGGCGAGCACGTCGTAGCAGTGGCCTCCGCGCAGCCGGGCGAGACCGAGCTCGCCGACCACCTGATCGAGGGCGCCGTAGGTGCCGCAGTCGGCGTAGGCGACGCCGATCCGCTCGTGGCGGTCCGCCAGCTCGGCGACCTTCGCCCGCACCGCGGGGCCGATCCCCTCGGGGCGCTGGTGGAGGAGCGGCGGCAGCGGGTGGATCGCGACGTCCCACCGGCGGCGCTCGGCGATGCGTTCGACGTGGCGGGTCAGCAGCCCGCAGGTGATGATCGCGACGTCCGTCACTGCGGGAAGGCGAGCTGCTCGACGAAGCGGTCGTTGAAGTCGGCGCGGTCGGATAGCTCGAGGTACTCGATCTCGTCGATCAGGGCGCGGCCGGCGTGGCGCTCCTGGACGGACAGGACGGCCATCTTGGCGCCCTCGCCGGCGACGTTGCCGGCGCTGATGATGCGGGGGATCGGGAGCTTGGGGACGAGGCCGATGCGGATCGCGCTCTTGGCGGACAGGTACGAGCCGAACGAGCCGGCGAGGAGCACCTGCTGGACGTCGCTTGGGTCGATGCCGAGCTCCTCGAGGAGCAGCGCCCAGCCGGTCGCGATCGCGGCCTTGGCGAACTGGAGCTCGCGGACGTCGCGCTGCGACAGGTAGACGGCGCGCTCCACGTCGCCCGGCTCGCCCGCCCAGTGCAGGACGAAGGCGCGCTGGTCGCCGATGGTGACGAGGCGGCGGCGCAGCGCCTCGGGGCGGTCCTGGGCCTCGTCGTCGGTGATCAGCTTGCCGGAGGCGTCGAGCAGGCCGGTGCGCACGAGCTCGGCGACGGCGTCGACGAGGCCCGAGCCGCACATGCCGACGGGCTCCGTGTCGTCGATCACGCCGAGCTCGACGTCGTCATCGGTGATCGTGACGATCTCGATGGCGCCGGGGGCGGCGCGCATGCCGCACTGGATGGAGGCGGCCTCGAAGGCGGGGCCGGCGGGGGCGGCGGTGGAGACGATGCGGTCCTGGTTGCCGACGGCGATCTCGCAGTTGGTGCCGACGTCGATGAAGAGGCGCAGGCGGCGGTCGCGGTCGAGGCCCGACGCGAGGATGCCGGCGGTGATGTCGCCGCCGACGTACGCCCCCAGCGACGGGAACACGGTCGCGGGTGCGTTCGGGTGGATGCGGACGCCGAGGTCGGTGGCGCGCAGCCCGTCGTAGCCGGTGCTCGACATCACGAAGGGGGCGACGCCGAGCGGTTCGGGGTCGATGCCGAGCAGGATCTGCGTCATCGTCGCGTTGCCCGCGAGGACGACCTCGTAGACCTCCTCGCGCGCGATCTGGCCCTGTTCGAGGACCTCGTCGGTCAGCTCGGCGAGGGTCTCGTGGGCGAGCTCCTGCAACTTGCCGAGGGCGTCGGGGTCCATCATCGTCGCCGAGATCCGGCTGATCACGTCGGCGCCGAACGGCTGCTGCTTGTTGAGCATGCTGCGGACGGCGACGGGGGTGCCGGTTTCGAGGTCGAGCAGGTTCGCGACGACGGTGGTGGTACCGAGGTCGAAGGCGATCGCGTGGCGGCGCGCGGTGGTGTCGCCCGCCTCGACGGCGATCAGCTCGGAGTCGGCGACGACCGCGGTCACGTCCCACTTGGCCTCCCGCAAGGTGCGGCCGAGGGTGCGCACGACACCGATCGAGGAGCGCACCTCGAGGTCGTCCATCGCGTCCATCACGCGCTGCAGGTCGGTGCGCTGGTCGGACAGCGTCGGCTCCTCGAGGACGAGGTGGCGCTTGACGATCGCGGGGCGCAGGATCACCTGCCGGCCGACGCCGACCGTGGCCGCCTTCGGCCGCGTCACGAGCGGCGGCACCTCGACGTCGAGGTCGGCCTGGGTGGTGATCCGGCAGGCCAGCCGCCAGCCGTCACGCAGCTCGTCCGGCGTGAAGGCGCGGCTGTCGAGCTTCGACACGGGCGCGTCGCCCGCGGTGATCCGGACCCGGCACTTCTTGCAGGTGCCGTGCCCGCCGCAGGTCGAGTCGATCGCGATGCCGTTCCACGAGGCCGCGTCGAACACGGTCACGCCGCCCGGCACCTTCACGTCGACGTCGGCCGGGGTGAAGCGCAGGCGGACGCGCGCCGGCGCTCCGCCGGCGGTGCCCTCCTCGTGCGTCTCCTCCGCCGCGCTCACGTTCGCTGCCTCAGGCGGATGCGGGCGGGCGGTAGTTGCCGATCCAGCCGATGCCGTACTCGTCCTTGCCGAGCATGACGTCGGAGCCGCGCACGGCCTTCACGCACTCGTCGGAGCGGGCGTCCATGATCGCGCTGGTCATGCCGGCGCCGGCGGCCATCGCGAGGAACGTGCCGTTGAGGGCGTGCCGGCTCGGCATCCCGAACGACGTGTTCGACGCGCCGCAGGTGGTGTTCAGGCCGAACTCCTCCTGGATCGCGCTGATCGTCTTGAAGAAGTGGTACGCCGACTGCGGCTCGGCGCCGACCGGCATCGCGAGCGTGTCGATGACCATGTCCTCGAGCGGGATCTCCCACTTGCCGTGGACGATGTCGACGAGCTTCTTGCAGAACTCGAAGCGCTCCTCCCAGGGCACGGGGATGCCCTCGTCGCCGTTGGTCAGGCAGATGATCGCCGCGTTGTGCTGCTTGACCAGGGGCAGGACCGCCTCCAGGCGATCCTCCTCGCAGGTGACGGAGTTGACGAGCGCCTTGCCCTGGTAGACCGCGAGGCCCGCCTCGAGCGCCTCCACCACCGACGAGTCGATGCAGACCGGTAGGTCGGTGCGCTCCTGCACGAGTTGGATCGCCTGCGCGAGCAGCGCCGGCTCGTCCGCCAGCGGCACGCCCATGTTGACGTCGAGGATGTGCGCACCACCCGCTATCTGCTCGTCCACGTCGACGAGGACCTGGCTCAGGTCGCCGGCGCGCAGCTGCTCCTGGAAGGCCTTGCGCCCCGTCGGGTTGATCCGCTCGCCGATGATGCAGAACGGCTGGTCGGGGCCGATGGTGACCGTCTTAGACGGCGACGACACGGTGGTGTGCATGCTGCTCCCTCTCGCTGCGGGGCTTGATCCCCAGGTCGTTGCAAAGCCGCGCCATCGAGCCGTCTTTGCGGAAATCGGTCAGATGCAGGCCGCGGACGCCCGGCAAGGCCAGCGCGTGCTCGCACTGCTCGCGGAACAGCGCGTAGGCCTCCTCAGCGGGCTCGGTGGCGTCGGCGACGCGGCCGATCACCTCGGCCGGCACCGCGATGCCCGGCACCGACGAGTCCATGAAGCGCAGGGGCCCCGCGCCCTTCACCGCCACCACGCTCGGCAGGATCGCGCAGCGCTCCGTCAGGCCCTGCGCGTGCAGCGCCCCCACGAACGCCTCGAGGCGGTCGGGGTGGTAGCAGATCTGCAGCTGCAGGTAGCGCGCGCCCGCGAGGATCTTCTTCGCGGCGCGCTGCGCGCGGTAGTCGAGGGGCGGCGCGCCCGGGTTCTCCACGGCGCCGATCACCAGGGCGGGCGGCGTGCCCACCGAACGGCCCGACAGGTAGCGGCCCTCCCTCAGCGAGTTGGCCAGGCGGATCAGCTGGGGGCCGTCGAGGTCGAAGACGCGCCGCGCCTCCGGCTCGTCGCCCGCCGTCACGTCGTCGCCCGTGAGGCAGCAGATGTTCTCGACGCCGTGCAGCGCCGCGCCCATGATGTCCGCCTGCTGCGCGATCCGGTTCTTGTCGCGGCAGACGACCTGCAGGATCGGCTCGACCCCCAGCCGCTGCATCGCGATCGCCATCGCCACGTTCGAGGCGTGTGCGTGCGCCGCCGTGTTGTCGGTCGCGTTCATCGCGTCGCACCACGGCGCGAGCTCCTGGAGCTTCGCCTCGTAGTCGGCCAGGGTGCCGCCATCGATCACCGGCGCCTCGCCGGTGATGATCAGCTCGTCGCCCCGGTCGAGGAGCTCGCCCAGCCGCGACACGCTACGCCTCGACCCTCTCGGCGTCCGCCGGCTCCTCCGCCTCCGGCGTCCAGCCCGGCGGCGTCACCTGGTCGCGCTTCGACAGCAGGTTCTGCCACGAGGAGGTGCCCTTGAGGCGGTTGTCGACCGGCGGGCGCAGGTTGTTGAAATGGTCGCGCCAGTCCTGCGGCATCAACGGCAGCGAGCGCGAGCGCTCCTCCGCCTTCACCCACACGCAGCGCATCTCCGGCTTGACCTCGCAACGGCCATCCTCGCGAACCCCGCCGCAGGGACCGTTGCGCAGCGTCTTCGGGCACGTCATCGGGCACGTCATGCCCGTGTCGTGCAGCACGCACTGCCCGCACATCCGGCAGTCCCAGATGGGCTTCTTGACGACGTGCTCGATGGCGGAGACGAGGCCCATCGGGTCAGGCCGTGGCCTTCGCGCGCTGCTTGGCGATCAGGTCCTTCGAGAGCTTGACCGCGGCGGAGGCGTCGGCGGCGTAGCCGTCGGCGGCGACCGCGTCGGCGTACTCCTGCGTGACGGGGGCGCCGCCGACGAGGACGATCACCTTGTCGCGCAGGCCGGCCTTCTCGAGGGCGTTGATGTTCGCCTTGAACATCGGCATCGTCGTGGTCAGGAAGGCGCTCATCCCGAGGATGTCGGGCTGGTGCTCCTCGACGGCCTCGACGAACTTCTCGGGGGCGACCTGGACGCCGAGGTCGATGACCTCGAAGCCGGCGCCCTCGAGCATGATGTTGACGAGGTTCTTGCCGATGTCGTGCACGTCGCCCTTGACGGTGCCCATCACGAACTTGCCGATCGTCTCGGTGCCGGTCGCGGCGAGCAGCGGGCGCAGCACCTCGAGAGCGCCGGCCATCGCCTTGCCGGCGATCAGCATCTCGGGCACGAACCAGTCGCCGCGCTCGAAACGGGCGCCGACCTCCTCGAGCGCCGGGATCAGCGCGTCGAAGAGCAGCTGGTCCGGCGACAGGCCGTCCTCGAGCCCCTGGTTGGTGAGGTCGATGACCTCGGGGCCGTTGCCGACCATGGTCTCGTCGTACAGCTTCTGGAGCAGTTCCTCGTGGGTCATGCCGCACCCTCCTCAAGGTGTTGGCCGGTGATCCGGGTCTCGAGCTCGTCCGCGGTGCGTACGAGCAGCTCGCCGATGGTCTGGTAGCGGTCGGGGGTGAGCCGCACGCTGGGGCCGCTGATCGCGACGCCGGCGATGACGCGGCGGTCGCGGCCGCGGACGGGCGCGCCGACCGCGATCAGGCCCGGCTCGATCTCCTCGACGGAGAGGCCGTAGCCGCGCTCGCGGGTGGCTTCGAGGTCGCGCACCAGGTCGGAGCGCGTCGTCAGCGTGCGGGGGGCGAGCGCCTCGAGCGGTCCGGCGGGCAGGGGCATGGCGCCGAAGGCGAGCATCGCCTTGCCGGCGGCCGACGCGTGGTAGGGCACCGCGCGCCCCATCCAGTTGAGCGAGCCGAGGATGTAGGCGCCATCGGCCTGGGCGATCTGCTCGATGCCGCGCGACGTGGGGATCGACAGGGTCGCGGTCTCGCCGGTCACGCTGGCGAGGCTCTCGAGCAGGTCCTGGCCGAGGTCGGCGAGGGTCGGGTCGGTCCGGGTGCGGCGCGCGTAGGTCTCGATCTCGGGGCCGGCGACGAGGGCCCCGGTGTCCGGGTCGCGCTGCACGAGGCCGTGGCGCTCGAGCGCGCCGACCAGGCGCGAGGTGGTGCTCTTCGGGAGGTTGGCCGCCTCGCTGAGGCCGCCGACGGTCAGCCGCTCGCCGCCCTCGAGGACGAGGGTCAAGAGGCGCGCGGCGCGGTCGATCGCCTGGGTGCCGGTGGGGGGTGCGACGGTGCTCATCGGGTTGCCATCATGTGGAACTTGCGTTTCGCATGGTGAATATAGGATGATCTGCCGGCGCACGTCAAGTGCCCCGGCCCCGAATCCCGGAGGAGAGTCGATGTTCGTCAACAACGCCCCCCGCTACGAGATCCTCTCCGAGGACGCGATGGCCCTCCTGGACCGCGGCTGGCGCCGGCTCGTCTCCGAGATCGGCATCGAGTTCGCGAGCCCCTGGGCGACCGAGCTGCTCGCCGCCGCCGGCCAGAAGGTCGACGGCATCAACGTCAAGTTCGACCCCGACTGGGTGCTCGAGCAGGTCGCGAAGGCGCCGGCGCAGTTCGACGTCCACGCGCGCAACCCGGCCAACAGCGTCACGATCGGCGGCGACCACATGGTCTTCGCCAGCTGCTACGGCCCGCCGTTCGCCCGCCGGGGCGACGTCCGCAAGGAGGGCACGCTCGAGAACTACCGCGACTTCCTCAAGCTGTCGCAGTCGTTCCCGCTGCTCGACTCGGCGGGCAGCGTCGTCGTCGAGCCGAACGACGCGCCGCTGGACTCGCGCCACCTCGACATGCAGTTCGCGCTCGAGACGCTCACCGACAAGATCCACATGGGCAACGTCGTGCGCCCGTCGAACGCCGAGGACAGCCTGAACATGGCCGGCATCGTCTTCGGCGGCCGCGAGAAGCTGGAGGAGATGCCCGTGATGATCTCCCTCCTCAACTGCAACTCGCCGATGCACTGGGACAGCGGCATGCTCGACTCGATGCAGGTCTACGTGAAGGCGAACCAGCCGGTGCTGCTGACGCCGTTTCTGATCATGGGCGCGATGTCGCCGGTGGCGATCCCGGCCGCGCTCGCGCAGCTGATGGCGGAGGCCTTCACCGGCATCGCGCTCGCGCAGCTCGTCCGCCCGGGCTGCCCGGTGATCCTCGGCTCGTTTTTGACGAACGCCAACATGCAGTCGGGCTCGACCTGCATGGGCACGCCCGAGTCGGCGATCGGCCTGTTCGCGATCGGCCAGATCGCGCGCAAGTACAAGCTGCCGTTCCGCTCCGGCGGCGGCTTCACGTCGAGCCAGTCGGTGGACGCCCAGGCCGGCTACGAGGCCCTGATGACGATGATGCCGACGTTCCTCGCCGGGACGAACTACGTGCTGCACTCCGCGGGCTGGCTGGAGAGCGGCCTCGTCACGTCGTACGAGAAGTTCATCGTCGACATGGAGATCCTCGGCATGCTCCAGGCCACCTTCACGCCGCTCGACTTCACGGAGGACTCGCTGGCCTTCGGCGCGCACGAGGAGGTGATGTCCTCCACGGACAGCCGCCACTTCCTCGGCACGGCGCACACGATGGAGCACTTCCGCGACTGCTTCTACCGGCCGCTGCTGTCCTCCTCGGACGCCTTCGAGCGCTGGGAGAAGAACGGCGGCAAGGACGCCTGCGAGCGCGCCGGCGAGATCGCCGCGAAGCGGCTCGAGGAGTACGAGGAGCCCGCGCTCGACGACGCCATCAAGGCCGAGCTGCAGGAGTACGTCGACCGCCGCCGCACGGAGCTGGGCGACTAGCGACCCGACGGGAGGGCCAATAGGCTGCGGGGTGGGGGCCGCCG
>JBMTER010000037.1:0-11751 GCA_049433345.1 Gaiellales bacterium
CGGCCGCCCGCGGCGACCAGGTGGCGCTCTCCACCGTGGTGCGCACCTACCGCTCCGCACCGCGCCCGATCGGCAGCGTCTTCGCGGTCTCGTCGTCCGGCGAGATGGCGGGCTCCGTCTCGGGCGGCTGCGTCGAGGGCGACATCTACGGCGCCGCCCAGGAGCTCTTCCGCGACGCGGACGCGGACGGTCCGCGGCTCATCCACTACGGCATCTCCGACGACCTCGCGCTCGAGGTCGGACTGGCCTGCGGCGGCGAGCTGTGGGTCGCGCTCGACCGCTGGCGCCCCCGACCCGTGCTGCGACGCGGCGCGATCGCCACGGCCTTCGGCGGCGACCAGAACGGCCGGTCGGTCGCCTTCGACGCCGACACGGATACGGCGACGGGCGATCTCGCGGGCGCCCTGCGGGAGACCGCCGACGACCTGATCGCGGAGGCCGTGGCCACCGAGGCCTCCGCCGCCGTCGACCTCGAGGACGGGGTCACCCTGTTCGTCGAGAGCGTCCACCCCGCGCCCCGCGTCGTCGTCGTCGGAGCCGTCGACACGGCCGAGGCGCTCTGCCGGATGGCGCGCACCCTCGGCTGGCGGACGGCCGTCGTCGACCCGCGCGGCAAGTTCGCCACGGCCGAGCGGATCCCGAGCGCCGACGCGATCGAGGCGGTCTGGCCCGACGCCGCCTACCCCGCACTCGCCCTCGAGGCCGCCGACCACGTCGTCGTGCTCACCCACGACCCCAAGATCGACGACCCCGCGATCTCCCTCGCGCTGCAGACCGGCGTCGGCTACGTCGGCGCGCTCGGCTCGCGACGCACGCAGGAGAAGCGCAACGCGCGCCTGCGGGAGTCGGGCTGCACGGACGCGCAGATCGAGCGCATCCACGGCCCCGTCGGCCTCGACATCGGCGCGCACTCGCCCGCCGAGACGGCCGTCGCGATCCTCGCCGAGATCATCGGCTGGCGCTCGGGCCGCGGCGGGCGCCCCCTGCGCGAGACGTCGGGGCGGATCCACCCGACCGACGAGCCCGAGGCGTAGGATCCGCGCGTGGCGCGCGCGCTGATCGACCCCCCGCTCGATCCCGACCGCTACCCGTTCGCCCACCCCGTGCGCGTGCGCTTCGCCGAGACCGACGCGATGGGCGTCGTCCACCACGCCTCCTACGTGCCGTGGCTCGAGGAGGCCCGGGTCGAACTGCTGGCGCACGGCGGCCACTCGTACGCGGAGGTGCACGCCGGCGGCCTCGATCTGGCCGTCGTCGAGATCGCCGTCCGCTACCGCCGTGCGGTGCGGTTCGGCGATCCCGTGGTCGTGCACGCCGGCATAGCCGCGGCGTCGCGGTCGGTGATCCAGCTCGCGTACGTGGTCATCGCCGACGGTGAGGCGGCGGCGAGCGCCGTCACCACCCACGCGTGCGTCAACCCCGAGGGGCGCCCCCTGCGCGTGCCGGAGTGGCTGGCCGCGTTGGCCGACGGCCCGACCGCGCTGCGGCCCGCCTAGAAGCCGAGCCCGCCGTCGAGCGAGGCGCGCAGGCGGCCGTTGGGCCCGACGGCGAACACGAGGTCCGCGTTGCGGGGGTCGATCGCGACCGCGCGCGCATCGATCCCGCCGGAGCGCCACGTCGCCCCCGCGTCGAAGGTGACGAGCAGGCGCGGCGTCAGCACGATCGCGTGGCCTGCGCGGCTGCGGGCAGCCGCCACGTCCCGCGCCTCCCCGATCCCCGCGATCCGCTGGAAGCTGGCGCCGAGGTCGTCGGAGACGATCAGCCCGAGCCGACCGCAGGCCACCCACAGCCGCTCGGGCCGCTCCGGCGCGGGTGGTCCGACGGCCAGCGCCCGCGGGCGCGGGCAGAGGCCGACTGCGGGCATCGGCCACCACGTGCGGCCCTCGTCGTTCGAGTAGCGCAGGCCCGGCTCGCCCTCGCCCGTCGCGGCGACGGCCCACAGCCGCTCGCGGCGCGCGCTCCCCGCGAGCGCGACGACGTTGCCCGGGAACGGCCACGCCCGCGCCTCGTCCGGGTCCGTGTCGAGCGCGTAGCCGTAGGCCTGCCCGGTGGCCCCGCGCGACACGAGGATGCGGTCGGCGTACGGCGCGGCCGCGAGCACCGGGTCGTCACCGCCCGGCGGCGTCGTCCAGGTGCGGCCGCCGTCCAGCGAGCTGCGCAGCCCGTAGTCGCCGCCGACCAGGAGCGGGCCCTGCGCCTCGTCCGACACGAGCAGCACACGCGGCTCCGCGAACCCGGCGGGCAGCGCGCGCTCGCGCGGCTCGAGGAAGCCGCAACCCGCCAGGGTGAGGGCGGCGAGGGCGACCCCGGCGAGGGCCGCGCGGCTCACGCGCCGAGCGCCCCGCCGCGCTCGGCGGCCACCACGGGCGGCGGACGCCGCCACGCCGCCTCCTCCTCCTCCTCGGCGCGGCTGATCGTGCGCCGCACGTCGCCGAACGAGAGGCCCTCGAGCGACAGGAACACGAAGCCGAGTCCCGCGCCGAGGGCGATCTCGATCACCTGCAGCCCGATCGCGAAGGTGACGGCGGCGCCGAAGTTGACGTCGAAGGCCTGCGACAGGGCGGTGGCGACGGCCAGCTGGAAGACCCCGAGGTTGCCGGGCACGAGCGGCACGAATCCGACCAGGTTCGAGACCAGGAACACCACGCAGGCGGCCGCGACGAGGTTGGTGTCGATGTCGAAGGCGGCGAGAGCCAGGCCGATGCCGAGGATCTGCGCGCCCCAGGAGAGGATCCCGGCGATGCAGGACGAGACCGCCAGCTGCGGCCGGCGCAGGAGCTGCGCGCCACGGCTGACGGCGTGCAGGTGGATCTCGGCGGTACGCAGGGTCGACCGCCACCACGTGCGCGCGTAATCCTCGCCGATGTCGCCGCGCCGCAACCGCCAGCGGCTGACCAGCTCGACCACGCCCAATCCCAGCGCACCGGCGACGAGGGCGCCGAGCAGGATCAGCGTGCCGCGGCCCGCCCAGTCGGGCACGCCGTCGATGGTCAGGACCATCGCCACCAGCATCACGGCGAGGGTGATGCCGAGCACGAGCTGCTCCATCACGACCGTCGCCGTCATCGTCGGCAGCGGCACGTCCTGGCCTTCCTTCGCGAGACGCCGACGCAGGACGACGACGCGGCCGATCTCGCCGAGCCGCGCGATCAGCGCGGTGTTGAGCAGGAACCCGATGAAGACGGCGGGCACGACCGCCCGGTACGGCGCACGCACACCGGGCACGGAGTCGAGCGAGGCCTTCCAGATCACGGCCTTGAAGGCGACGCTGATGAAGTTGGCGATCAGCGACGCGATCACGAGCGGCACCGACAGGCTCCGGAACGTGTCGACGACGGCGTCGACCTCACCGCGGTCGACGCGGGCGAGGACGAGGGCGGCGACGGCCGCGATGCCCGCGGCGAACAGCCCGAGCCGTCGCCAGGAGAGCGGCTTCGGCGGATCGAGCACGGCGATCTCGCTCATCGTGACCAGCTCGAGCCCGCGGTGGCGCGCCGCGTCGATGATCGCCGGCAGGGCGTCCGCGGTCTGGGCGCGGCTGTCGTCGCCCCAGCCGTCGGCGTCGTGCAGGAGCAGCACCGCACCGGGCTGGAGGGCCTTCAGGGAGCGCTCGACGATCACGGGCGCACCCGGCTTGGCGGTGTCGAACACCCCCGCCGACCAGGCGCAGGTGATGTAGCCGAGGCGGCGCGCGGTGCGCGAGACGAACGGGCTGCGGAAGCCGTGCGGCGCCCGGAAGACCCGCGGCGGCGGGCCGCCGGCGTGCTTGAGGATGCGCTCGGTGCGGTGCAGCTGGCGGTGCACCTCGGCCGGGCCGGCGAAGGCGAGGATGCGGTGGTCGTAGCCGTGGTTGCCGAGCTCGTGGCCCTCGCGCACGATCCGCTCGATCAGCTCGGGGTGGCGCTCCGCGTGCTTGCCGAGGACGAAGAAGGTCGCCCGCACGCCCTCGCGGCGCAGCGCGTCGAGGATGCGCGGCGTGGTCTCCGGCGAGGGGCCGTCGTCGAAGGTGAGCGCGGCGACCGGCCGCCGGATGCGGGAGCCGTCGACGACGCCGCCGAACAGCGGCGAGCTGGCCCCGAACATCCCCCACGCGCCGAGCACGAGGGCGAGGACGGCGGCGACGTCGACCACCCAGGCCAGCCACGACAGTCCTGCGCGCACGAGGATGCCGTCGACGACGATGGTCAGCGCGACCACGACGAGTCCGATCAGGACGGCGCGTGCGATCGTCTGGCGCTTCGTCATCGCGCCGGCCCCCGTTCGAGCAGGCCGACGTAGTGGGCCTCCAGGCGCTCGGCGACGCGCGACCAGGCGTAGTCGGCGACCGCCGTGCGGCGGCCCTCGCGCCCCATCCGCTCGCGCTCCTCGGGCCGCTCGATCAGGTACATCAGGCCCTCGGCGAAGCGCTCGACGCTCTCCGCCGGCGAGATCATCAGGCCCTGCCGGCCGTGCTCCATCAGGAGCTGGAAGCCCGAGATGCGGCTGGCCACCACGGGCCGGCCGCAGCTCATCGCCTCGAGCAGCACCATCCCGAAGCTGGCGCGCTGGCAGGGCGTGCAGTGGATGTCGGCGCTCGCGTAGTAGCGGGGCCGATTCGCGTTGACGCGACCGGCCCAGTGCACGTCGGCGGCGACGTCGGCCGGCACCATCCGCTCGTAGCGCCCCCGCAGCGGCCCGTCTCCGACGACGACGAGGCGCACCTGATCGGGACCCATCCGGCGGCGCACCTCGCTGAACGCGCGGATCATGGTGTCGAGCCCGTTGCGCGGATCGAAGCGACCGAGGAAGAGGATGTTCAGGCGCCCGTCGCGCAGCTCCGGCAGGGGATCGGCGTCCGGCGAGAAGTGGCGGTCGTCGATCCCGTTCGGGATCACCTCGTAGGCGCCCGGGAAGTACGGCGCGAGCGACCCGATGCAGGCCTCGCTGACCACGATCCGGCCGTCGAGGCGGCCGATCACGCGCCGCACGAGCGGCGCCGACAGGTCGAGCGCGAGGCTGCGCGGGAAGACGGAGTGGAAGGTGCCGACGCGGACCGCGCCGCGGGGGGCGGCGAGGACGCCGAGCATCGGCAGGATCGGGCTGTAGGGCGAGTGGACGTGCACGACGTCGACGCGGCGCGCCTCGAGGATCCGCCGCAGCTTGCGACGCAGCAGCGGATCGACGACGTGGTAGGTCTGCGAGGCGTTGCCGTACGCCGGCAGCGCGGCGCCGACCCGGACGATCTCGAACGGCGCGTCCCGCTCGGGCCGGACGTCGGCGTCGACGATCGTCGGCGGCCGCAGCACGCGGCCCGTGACCACGGTCACGTCGTGCCCGCGCCGGGTCAGCTCGGTGGCCTGGCCGTGGACGTGCTCGGTGATCCCGCCGAGGTGCGGGTAGTAGTAGTCGGTGACGATCGCGATCCGCACGGGCGGATGGTAGCCCCCCGGGCCCGTTTGGCACTTGGCCGGCGAGAGTGCCAAGCCGGCTTCGGACCCGCGCTACACTTCGGCCCGTGCCGACCTACGAGTACCGCTGTGCCGAGGGCCACGTCACGGAGGCCTTCCAGAAGATGACGGACCCGCCGCTGAAGCGCTGCGGCACCTGCGGCAAGAAGGTCGAGCGCGTCCTCTTCGCCCCGACGATCCACTACAAGGGATCCGGGTTCTACTCGACCGACTACGGCAAGGGCGGCAAGAAGGCCAAGGACGGGACGGGCGCGGGTGAGGCCAAGAAGTCCGGGGCGAAGAAGAAGGACGGCGGCGACGCGAAGAAGGCCGACTCCGCGTCGAGCTCGAGCTCCGGCTCGTCCGCCTAGGGCCTAGAGGCTCGCGAGCGCCCGCCGACCGGCGGCGGCCAGCGCCTCCAGCCCGCCGGCGAAGTCCCAGCGCGCGCGATCCGGCTCGTCGGCCATGTTCGAGATCGCCCGCAGCTCGACGGCCGGCACCCCGGCCCGGGCGCAGGCGCGCAGCACCGCGAACCCCTCCATCGCCTCGACGTCACAGCCCGCGCCGCCGCCGACGGCGGCGCTCGTGGCGATCGGCAGCCGCCGCGCCTCCGGCAGGGCCGCGCCGACGCGCTCCAGCAGGCCCGGGTCCGGGACGCAGGCGGTGACGAGGGTCGGCAGGGCGGCGCGCAGGTCGACGTAGCGACTCTCGCTGCCGAGCACGATGTCGCCGATCGCGAGTCCGGCGCCCGAGCGGGCGCCGGCGATCCCGACGTGGAGGCCCGCGTCCGGCGGCTCGTGGGCGAGGCGGGCCGCGGTGCCCACCGCCGCCTCGACCGGGCCGACGCCGACCGCCAGGGTCTCTGCGCCCGCGACCCATTCCAGCTCGATCACGGCGGCGGCGACGACGAGGACGCGCATGCCGGGAAGTATGGCGCCGCGGGACGGCTGCGGGCGCCCACGCTGCGATAGTGCGGTGGAGCGCGCCCCGCGCCCGCCCCCGCTCCCCCGCCTCCGAGGTCCCGCCATGCAGACCCTCGCCCGCATCGTCGCCGGCCGCCGCTCGAAGTGGCTCGTCCTCGCCGCCTGGGTCGCCGTCGCTGCCGCCTTCGGCCCGCTTCAGGCCCAGCTGAACTCGGTCACGCAGAACGACTCGACGACGTTCCTGCCCGCCGACGCCGACTCGACGAAGGCGCTGGAGGAGCTGCGTTCGCGCTTCGACGACGGACGCACCGTGCCCGCGCTGATCGTGTACCAGAACCCCGCCGGGCTGACCGACGCGGACCGCGCGGCGATCGCGGCGGACGAGGCGGCGATCGCCCAGCTGCCCGACCTCGCCCCGATCCAGTCGCCGCTCGCCCCGCAGGCCGCCCAGATCGGCCTCCTGTCGGAGGACGGCACGACCGCGATCATGCTCGTCCCCGTCACCGCGCAGGTGATCGAGGACATCGAGCCCGCCGTCAACGAGATGCGCGACATCGTCAAGGCGGACGCCCCGGACGGGCTCGAGGTGTACGTATCGGGCCCCGCCGGCATCACCGTCGACGCCGTCGAGGTGTTCGGCTCGATCGACGGGACCCTCCTGATCGGCACCACCGTGCTGATCCTCGTGCTGCTGCTCCTCATCTACCGCTCCCCGATCATCGCCGTCGTCCCGCTCGTGGTGGTGGGCATCGCCTACGCCGTCGCCGGCGGCGTCGTCTACCTGGTGGTCAAGGCCTTCGACCTGCCGATCAACGGCCAGGCCACGGGGATCCTGATCATCCTGATGTTCGGCGCGGGGACCGACTACTGCATCTACCTCGTGGCGCGCTTCCGCGAGGAGCTGCGTGTCCGCGAGGACACCCACGAGGCGATGCAGCACGCGGTGGCCCGCTCCGGCCCCGCCATCCTGTCGTGCGGCGGCACCGTCGTCGCGGCGATGCTGGTCCTGCTCTTCGCGGACCTCTCGAGCACCCGCAACCAGGGACCCGTGCTCGCGATCGGGATCCTGATCACGATGATCGCGGGGCTGACGCTCCTGCCCGCGCTCCTGACGATCGTCGGCCGCCGCTCCTTCTGGCCGGCGGTCCCCCGCTTCGGCTCCGCGGACCGCTCGCGCCGCTCGGTCTACCACCGCGTCGGCGAGATCGTGACGGGACGCCCGATCGCCACCGTCGTGATCGTGACCATGCTGCTCGCGGTCTGCGTGCTCGGCATCCTGACCCAGCCGAGCGGGCTCGGCATCGGCGGCGGCTTCCGCGCCAAGCCGGAGTCGATCCAGGGCCAGATCGCCCTCTCGAAGGCGCTGCCGCCGGGCGAGCTGGCGACCACCCAGGTGATCGTCGACGCGCCCGCGGACCGGCTCGAGGCCGCGACGGGAGCCGTCATCGGCGCGCTCCAGGCCGACACCGACGACGTCGCATCGGTGCGGCCGTCACTGGCCGCCAAGGCCGGGGACGCGCAGCTGCTCGAGGTGGTGCTGACCCGCGACCCCTACTCGGACGCCGCCGCCGCCTCCATCCCCCGCATCCGCCAGATCGTCGACGCGGCCGCCGCCGGAGCCGGCGCCACGGCCCTCGTCGGCGGCCCGACCGCGCAGGACTACGACACGGATCGCACGATCAGCCGCGACGCGAAGGTGATCGTGCCGCTGACCCTGCTCCTGATCCTGCTCATCCTCGGCCTCCTGCTGCGCGCGGTCGTGGCGCCGCTGTACCTGATCGCGACGGTGATCCTCTCGTACTTCGCCACGCTCGGCCTGACCTACGTGATCTTCATCCACGTCTTCGGCAGCCCCGGCGTCGATCCGGGCTACGCGACGTTCCTGTTCCTGTTCGCCGTCGCCCTCGGCGTCGACTACAACATCTTCCTGGTCAGCAGGATCCGCGAGGAGGCCGAGTCCGCGCCGATGCGACCGGCCGTCCTGCGCGCCCTCGAGACCACGGGCGGCGTGATCACCAGCGCCGGCCTGATCCTGGCCGGCACCTTCCTCGTCCTGATGACGCTGCCCCTCGAGGCGCTGTTCCAGCTCGGCTTCGGCGTCGCCCTCGGCGTCCTGATCGACACCTTCGTGGTGCGCACGCTGCTCGTGCCCGCCCTCGCCGTCTGGGTCGGGGACCGCTCGTGGTGGCCGGGCCGCGTGCCGAGCCACACGGCGCCGCCGCCGGCCGACTGACCGGCGCGGCGCCACCCGCGTAGACTGCGCCCGTGGACATCCTCGTCCTGCAGCACATCCGCTGCGAGCCGCCCGCGGCCTACGGCGACGCGCTCGGCGCGCGAGGACACGTCCTGCACGCGATCGAGGTCGACGAGGGCGAGCCCCTGCCCGACTGGCGCGAGTACGGCGCGATCGTCGCGATGGGCGGTCCGATGGGCGCCTACGAGGAGGCCGACCATCCGTGGCTGGCCGCGGAGAAGGCGCTGATCCGCGACGCCGTGCACGCGGGCCTGCCGTACTTCGGGGCGTGCCTCGGCGTGCAGCTCCTCGCGGGTGCCCTCGGCGCGCGCGTCTACCCGGGCCCCGCGCCCGAGGTGGGGCTGCTCGACGTGCAGCTGACCGATGCGGGCCGGCACGACCCGGTCGCCTCGATCCTGCCCGCCGCGTTCACGACGCTGCAGTGGCACGGCGACACCTTCGACCTGCCGGAGGGCGCGGTGTCGCTCTTCTCGAGCCCCGCCTACCCGAACCAGGGTTTCCGCTTCGGCGAGGTCGCCTACGGCGTGCAGTTCCACCTCGAGGTCGACGAGGCCCTGGCCGACGAGTGGTCGCGGGTTCCCGCCTACCGCGAGGCCGCCGAGCGCGTCCTCGGCCCCGGCGGGCTCGAGCAGCTCCTCGACGGCGTGCGCGCCCACGCGGACCGCATGCTCCCCCACGCGCACACGCTGATCGACGCCTGGCTCGATCGGGCGATCGAATTCGGGCGCATCTAGCGCACGCCAGGCAGGTCCGCGAAGCCGCGCCGGTCGCGCGTGCCCGGGGTGCGGCCGGTGGCGCGCGCGGTGGCACTCGCGCCGCACGCCAGCGGCGTCTAGCCTTGTCCCATGGCCGACGCGAAGGAGCGCAAGGCGCGCAGTGGCAAGGCGAAGGGCAAGCCGCGCGCCAAGCGGATGCGCCTGGCGCAGTTCTGGCATCCGATCGCGACCGTCGACGAGGTCGGGCCCCAGCCGCGGCGCTTCACCCTCCTCGATCAGGATCTGGTGGCGTTCCGGACCGCGGCGGGCGTCAGCGTCTTCAAGGACCTCTGCATCCACCGCGGCGCCGCGCTCTCGCTCGGCAAGGTGCGCGACGGCTGCATCGTCTGCCCGTACCACGGCTGGGAGTACGACGCCACGGGCGCCTGCGTGCGCATCCCCGCCCAGCCGGGCCGGCCGATTCCCGCGGCGGCGCGCGCCATCGCCTACCCGGTCGAGGAGCGCCACGGCCTCGTCTGGGTCGCGCTCGAGGAGCCGGTCGCGCCGATCCCGCACGTGCCCGACGACCTCGACCGCGATCCCGCCTTCACCAGTGAGGTGTTCAGCGTGCTCGAGTGGGCAACGTCCGCCGGGCGCTCCACCGAGAACTCGATGGACGTCTCGCACTTCCCGTTCGTCCACCCCGAGCTGCTCGGCGACCCCGACCACCCCGAGCAGGAGCCGTACGAGCTGCACGCCGAGGAGTGGGGCCAGTGGTTCCGGGTGCCGAACCAGTTCTGGCGCTCCGTCGACGGCACCCAGAACGCTCGCATCACCTACGTCTACACGCACGTCTACCCCTTCACGATGCACCTGCACGTGACGACGGACGACGACGACTCGGGCCGGGTGATGAGCGTGATGGTGATCGCGAGCCCGACGCGGGCGAAGGAGACGCGCGTCTTCCGGATCGCGTTCCGCAACTACGTCGAGGAGAACGCGAACTTCGTCTCCGACTACCTGCACATCCTCGAGCAGGACCGGCGCGTCGTCGAGAGCATCCGCCCGGAGGAGATCCCGACCTCGCTCAAGGAGGAACTGCACGTCAAGGTGCCGGATCTCTCGTCGATCGCATACCGGCGCTGGCTCGAGGACGTCGACATGCAGGGCCTGCTCGCGCCGTAGCGGGCCGGCCCTTGCCGCGGCCGCGGCGTCCCGGCAGACTGCCGTCCGTGGGGAGGATCGGGATCGACGTCGGCGGCTCCTTCACGGATGCCGTCCTGATCGACGCGGACGGCGGAGTGCGCGTGGCCAAGGTGCCGTCGACGCCGCCGCGCATCGAGGCCGGGTTCCTCGACGCATTGACCGTGCTCCTCGCCGCCGCCGGCGCGACACCCGACGACGTGTCCTACCTCGCGCACGGCACGACGGTCGCCACCAACGCGATCGTCACCCGCACCCTGGCCCGCACGGCGCTGATCACGAACGAGGGCTTCCGCGACGTGCTCGCCATCGGCACCCAGATGCGCCGCAACGTCTACGACCTGTGGACGCCCGAGCCCGCGCCGCTGGTGCCGCGCGAGCGCTGCCACGGCGTGCGCGGCCGGATCGACGCGCAGGGCGCTGAGATCGAGCCGCTCGACGAGGGCGATGTCCGCCGCGCCGCGGCCCTGATGCGCGACGACGGCACCGAGGCCGTGGCGGTGATGGGCCTGTTCTCGTTCCTCAACCCGACGCACGAACGGCGGATCGGCGCGATCCTCGCCGAGGAGCTGCCGGGCGTGCCCGTCACCCTCTCCGCGGACATCGTGCCGGAGTTCCGGGAGTACCCGCGCGCCGCGACCGCCGCCGCCAACGCCGCGCTGCTGCCGCTCGTCGGCGCCTACATCGGCGCTGTCGAGCGCGAGGTCGGCGATCTCGGCGTGCGGGCACCCCTGCACCTGATGCAGAGCAACGGCGGCGTCGTGCCCGCCGAGCGGGCGCGCCGCACCCCGATCGCGCTTGCGGCCTCCGGCCCCGCCGCGGGCGTGATCGGCGGCGCGCGGCTCGCGCTCGACGCCGGCGAGCCGAACGCGATCACGTTCGACATGGGCGGCACCACCGCCGACATCGGGATCGCCCCCGGCGGCCAGCCCGAACTCCGCTTCGACGGCGACGCGGCCGGCACGCCGATCAGCCTGCCGCAGATCGACGTGCTCTGCATCGGCGCGGGCGGCGGCTCGAGCGCCGCGGTCGACGCCTTCGGCGCCCTCGCCGTCGGCCCGGCCAGCGCCGGGGCCGACCCGGGGCCCGCCGCCTACGGCCGGGGCGGCGAACGCGCCACCGTGACCGATGCGCACGTGGTGCTCGGCACCCTCGGTGGCGCGCGTCAGCTGGCCGGCGGGCTCGCCCTCGACGAGGACGATCCACTGGAAGCGGTCGCCGCGGCGGCGGTAGAGGTCGCCGGGGCGCTG
>JBMTER010000038.1:0-11614 GCA_049433345.1 Gaiellales bacterium
CGGCGCCCGCCGCGCGTCGTGGCGCACGCTCAGCGCCGAGCAGGAGGCCGGCGGACGCCGCACCGATCCGGTTCGCCCCCGCGGCGATCAGCGCCGCGGCCTCCTCCGTGCCGCGCACGCCGCGGACCGCCTTGATCGCGGTGTCCGCGCCGAGCTCCTCGCGCATCAGCTCGACGTCGAGGGCGTCGGGCGGCTCGGGGGCGAGGCCGGACGACGTCACCAGCATGTCCGCGCCGCCAGCGGCGACGGCGCGCGCCAGCAGCCGCAGCGTGCGGTCGTCGAAGGCCTCCGTCTCGATCACGGCCCGCACGACGGCCTCCGTGCGCGCCTCCCGCGCGACCGCGGCGCACAGGCGCAGCTCGTCGCGGACGTGGTTCGGATCGCCCGACGCGAAGCGCGCGAGGTCGACGACCAGCTCGACCTCCTGCGCCCCGTCCTCGAGCGCCTGCCGGCAGGCACGGGCCTTGACCGCGGGACGGTCGGCGCCGAGCGGGTGCGAGATCAGCGCCACCAGCTTGACGTCGCCGCCCTTGAGGACGCGTGCGGCCTCCGGCACGTGCGTGGGCGGCACGCATACCGCCGCCACGTGCAGTTCGAGGGCCTGCGCGCAGAGTGCCGCGCAGTCCGCATCCGTCGCGCGGGGACGCAGCAGCATCAGCTCGACGCTCTTGGCGATGTCGGCGGGTCGCGGGGCCACCCCCGGAGCCTATCGGCAGGGGTGTCCGGGCTCGCTGCTCGAGGCTCGGGGTTCGTCTAGACTGGCCGGTCAGGCATGGCCGATTTCCGCGACCAGCAGCGCTTCGACGCGCACCAGGAGGCGCTCCGCAACTCGCGCCGCGCCAAGCAGCGCGCGGCCGCGCGCCACGCGCAGCGACGTCGCCGCATGATCCTCGTGGCGCTGCTGCTCCTGCCGGTCGCCGTCGCCGCGTTCGCGTTCACGTGGAGCCGCGCGGAGGCGCCGCCGCCCGCACCCGAGGCCGTCGCGCAGACGGTTCCCGAGACCTCCCAGGCCGTCGCCGCCACCGGCGGCCGTGTCGCGATGCCCGACCACATCCGCGGCGTCCACGTCACCAGCTACGGCGTCGCGACGCCCAGCCTCTGGGAGCCGATCCTCAATCTCGCCGATCCGGGCGTGGGCATGAACGCGATCCAGATCGACATCAAGGACGAGCGCGGCGAGGTCGCCTTCCAGACGCCGATCCCGCTGGCCCGCGACTCGGGCGCGCACATGAACGTCTACGACCCCGTCGCGACGCTGCGCGAGGCCCACCAGCGCGGCCTCTACGTGATCGGCCGGATCGTGACCTTCCAGGATGGCTACGTCCCGCGCTCCAATCCGAAGTTGGCGCTGAAGCGGCGCAACGGCAAGTTGTGGGAGAACGACCTCGGCATCACCTGGCTGGATCCGTCCAACGAGGCCTCCTGGGAGTACCCGCTGCAGCTCGCCGCCTACGCCGCCGAACTCGGCTTCGACGAGATCATGTTCGACTACGTCCGCTACCCGACGGACGGCGCCCTCGACGCGGTCCGCTTCGACGATCCGGGTCGCAACCGGGACGAGGCGATCACCGCCTTCCTCAAGCGCGCCTCGCGCGAGCTGAAGCCGCGCGGCGTGCGCGTATCGGCGGCCTTCTTCGGTCTCGCCGCATCCGAGGACCTCGGGATCGGGCAGAAGCCCGGCAAGGTGCGCAACATCCTCGACGCCATCTACCCGATGGTCTACCCCTCCCACTTCGGGTCGGGGCAGTTCAACATCGACGACCCGGACGGTGCGCCCGGCCCCACGGTGGCGGCGGCGCTGGCCGACTGGCGACGACGAACGAACGGCGGCACGGTGGAGATCCGGCCGTGGCTGCAGGACTTCACGATGGGCCAGCACGAGTACGGGCTCGCGGAGGTCAAGGAGCAGATCGCGGCCGCGGACGCCACCGGCGCCGGCGGCTGGTTGCTCTGGAACGCCCAGTGCATCTACACGCCGGGCGTCTTCGAGGGTACCGCCGGCCAGCCGTAGCGGCTAGGGCCCGAGCCGGTCCAGTAGCGCCGGGTCGTCGCGCCAGCCCTTCTTCGCGCGGACGCGCAGGTCGAGCATCGCCTTCGCGCCGAGCACGCGCTCGATCTCGGGCCGGGCGGCCGACCCGATCGCCTTGATCATCGAGCCGCCGGCGCCGATCACGATCCCCTGCTGCGACGACGACTCGACGTAGATCGCGGCCTCGATGCGGGCGCTGCGCCGACGCGTCGGCGGGTCGTACTCCTCGACGACGACGGTGAGCGCGTGCGGCACCTCGTCGCGCAGCCGCCGCAGGGCCTGCTCGCGGATCAGCTCGGCGATCTGGAGTCGCACCGGGTCGGACGAGCGAGCCTCCGGCGGGAACAGCGCGGGCCCCGCGGGGGCGAGCCGCACGAGGTCAGCGACGAGCGCCGCCACGCCCTCCCCCGTCTTCGCCGACACGGGATGCAGCTCGGCGAACTCGCCGAGCGTGCTCGCGGCCGCGATCGCCTCCGCGATCTGCGCGGGCGGCAGCCGGTCGACCTTGTTCAGGGCGATGACCACCGGCGCCCCGCTCCCGAACGCCAACTCGGCGCTCGCCCGATCGCCGCCGCCGATCGGCTGCGAGGCGTCGAGGACGAGCAGGACGAGGTCCACGTCGGCGAGCGTCTCCTCCACGCTGCCGGCCATCCGCTCCGTCAGCCCGTCGCGCGGCACCTGCACCCCGGGCAGGTCGCAGAGCACCAGTTGCCAGTCCGCGCCGTGCGCGATGCCGGCGATCCGCCGACGCGTGGTCTGCGGCCGGCTCGAGGTGATCGTCACGTGCTCGCCGACGATGGCGTTCACGAGCGTGCTCTTGCCCACGTTCGGGCGGCCGGCGAGGCCGACGAGGGCGCAGCGGTGTTCCACGGACGGAGGGTACGCGACACGGGCGCGGCCCATGCCGCTTCGGTACTCTGCCGCGTGGAGTTCCTGATGAGCGCCCCGCCGACCGCCCGCGACAGCGTCTTCCAGCCCCTGCAGGTCGAGGGCGCCGTGGAGCGGATCGTGCGTCGCCTCGGCGAGGCCATCGGCAGCGGCGTCCTGCGCCCCGGCGAGCGGCTCCCGCCGGAGGTCGAGCTCGCCGAGATGCTCGACGTCGCCCCGATGACGCTGCGGCAGGCGCTGGCGATCCTGCGCGACGCGGGCTACGTGGAGACGCGCCGCGGCCGCGGGGCGGGATCCTTCGTGGCCGAGGACATCGCCGGGCCCCTCGCACTCGAGGGACGGGTGCCGTCGGAGCGCGAGCTCGGCGACCTCATCGACTGGCGCCGCGCGGTCAGCGGCGAGGCCGCCTTTCTCGCGGCCCAGCGCGTAGACCCGGGTGCCCACGAGCGCGTCGCGGCGGCCGCGGCGGAGACGGAGCGTGCGGCGCTCGGCGGCTTCGCCGACTACCGCCTGGCCGACAGCGGCTTCCACATCGCCGTCGCGGAGGCCAGCGGCAGCGCCCGTCTGGTGGCGGCCGAGACGGCCCTGCAGGCCGAGCTCGGCGAGATCCTGGCGGGGCTGCCGGGGAAGTGGTCGACCGACGCGCTGCGCTCGTCGACGGGCGGTCACACGCCGATCCTGGCCGCGATCCTGCAGGGCCGACCGGAGGCCGCGCGCTCCGCGATGCTCGAGCACATCGAGGCGACGCGGGACTGGATCGTCGGCCTGCGGCTCGGACGCCTCTCCGCGTAGCCCTTGCATTTTGAAACCTACTTCGTAGAGTTCACGCCATGGCCACCGCGGAATCCCCCGTCGACGCCCCGGACCTGCCGTTCTTCGACGTCAACGACCTCGCGTTCTCGGTGCGCTCGGATCCCGTCCGCGCGGCGCGCGAGGCCGGACCGTACGCCCGCACCCCGTACGGCCTCGCGGTGCTCCGCTACGAGCAGGTCAGCAAGCTCGTCAACGACAAGCGCCTGATCCAGGGCAGCGCTCGCTGGTCCGAGCACAACGGCATCGTCGGCGACTGGGCGCGCTGGTGGGCCAACATCGTGCTCAACAAGGAGGGCGCCGAGCACGTGCGCCTGCGCAAGCTCGTCAACCCCGCCTTCGCGTCACGACACGTCGACGGCCTCGTGCCGAAGTTCCGGGAACTGGCCAACGAGCTGATCGACTCGTTCATCGACGACGGGCAGTGCGAGTTCATGCACCAGTTCTCCGAGCCCTACGCCACGCGCGTGATCTGCCGGCTGCTGGGCGTGCCCGATGACAATTGGGCCGACCTCGCCCTCTACGCCGAGAAGATGAGCCTCGCCCTATCGATCGCGGCGAAGGACCGCCTCGACGAGGTCGAGTGGGGCCTCGCGCAGATGGGCGAGTACGCCGACGCGCTGATCGCGGAGCGCCGCCGCTCGAAGCACGACGACTTCCTGCAGAGCCTCGTCGACGCCAACGAGGACGGCGACCGCCTGACGGACGAGGAGCTGCGCGATACGGTGATCCTGCTCTTCCAGGGCGGCATCGACACCACCCGCAACCAGCTCGGCCTCGGGATCGACCTGTTCGTGCGCCACCCGGACCAGTGGGCCCTCCTCGGCGCGCACCCCGAGTTCGCGCCCAACGCGGTCGAGGAGGTCATGCGCACGCGACCGACCACGACGTGGGTGACCCGCGAGGCCGCCGAGGACTGCGACATCGACGGCATCCACGTGCCCAGGGGGACCACCATCCACCTGTTCACCGAGTCGAGCGGCACCGACGCGCGCACGTTCAGCGACCCGTCATTCGACATCACGCAGGGGGACCGCCCGAAGCACTTCGGCTTCGGCGGCGGCCGCCACTACTGCCTCGGGCACTTCATCGCCCGCGGCGACATGACCGAGGCCCTCGCGCTGCTCGCGCGGCGCCTGCCGGGCATCCGCTACGTGGAGCAGCCCGTCTGGCTACCCGACTCCGGCAACACGGGTCCCGTTCGACAGGTGGTCACCTGGGACCGCGAGGAGGCACGATGACCGACGCCCTCAGCCGGCATCGCGAGGCGAACGCCGCCGTCGCCGACGAGATCGCCGAGCGCGTCAAGCAGGCGAGCGTCGAGTTCATCTACTACCAGTTCGCCTCGATCAACGGACGCATGCTGGCCAAAGTGGTGCCGGCTGGGCACGTCCGGCGCAGCCTCGACAAGGGCGTCCAGTTCCACGGATCGGCGGCCTCAGACGTCGCCGCCGACCGCCACGGCGAGCTCTTCGGCGGCGGCATCGAGGCCGCCGAGTTCGTCGTAATGCCGGACCCCGAGACGTTCCAGGTGCTGCCGTGGGATCCCACGGTCGGCCGCTTCCTGTGCCGCCTCTACCGCCGCGACGACGCCCACGAGGACCCCGGAGCGACCTTCGGGTCCGACTGCAGGGGCAACCTGATCCGACGCGTCGAGGCCTTCGAAGCCGCGACCGGCTACGAGCTGCGGTCCGGCACGGAGCCCGAGATCACTTGGCGCGGCGAGGGCTACGACCCCGTCGCCCGCCCCGGGGTCAGCACGGCGTACCACGTCGGCTCGCTCGAGCAGGTCCGCGAGATCTACCAGCGCGTGATCCGCTACGCCCGGGCGATGGGGATCGACATGATCGAGGGCGACTACGAGGACGCCGGCCAGTTGGAGCTCAACTTCATGTTCGATCGCGCCGACCGCACCGCGGATCGGCTGATCACGTACCGCCAGATCTGCGCGCAGGTCGCCCGCGAGCTCGGCATCGAGGTCACCTTCATGCCCAAGCCGACCCTCGGCATCATGGGCAACGGCTGCCACCACAACGTCTCGCTGTGGCGGGACGGACGCAACGCCTTCGCGGAGGACGGGCGCCGCGAGCTGCATATTTCCCAGACCGCGCAGCACGCGCTCGGGGGCCTCCTCGAGCACGCCTCGGCGTCGATGGCCGTCTACGCGAGCACCGTCAACTCCTACAAGCGCTACTGGGACGCGGGACAGTTCGCGCCAAGCCGCGTGGACTGGGGCCTCGATGACCGCAGCCGCTCCGTACGGGTCAGCGCCTCCGGCCGGCTGGAACTGAAGCTGCCCGACTCGATCGTCAACCCGTACCTCTCGCACGCGCTGATCGCAGCCGCGATGGCCGACGGTCTCGAGCGCCGGATCGACCCCGGCCCTGCGCCCGCCGCGGGCGAGCCCGGGCCGGATCGCTTCGCCCCCCTTCCCCTCATCCTCGGCGACGCCGTCGAGGCCTTCGCCGCGTCAGCCTTCGCCCGCGCGGCGCTCGGCGACGAGCTGCACCAGCTCTACGTCGACTTCAAGCGCGACGAATGGGCCCGCTTCTGCGGCGCCGTGACCGACTGGGAGCATGAGATGTACCGGAACTGGATCCCGTGAGCGGCGATCTTCAGCTGGTCGCCGACGGCCGCCTGACCCTCGGCTGCGGCGACCTCGACGCGATGCCGCTGATGGGGCTGATCCGCCCCGACGGCACCCGCCCCGGCTACGAGCCCGACGCGGCCGCCCTCGTGGCCGAGCGCCTCGGCCTCGAACTGGTCTGGCGGCCGCTCGCGTGGAGCGCCTTCTACCCAGCGCTGCACGCCGGCGAGGTGGACGGCATCTGGTGCGGACAGGGCATCACCGACCACCGCCGCACCCTGGCCGACTTCACGCGGCCCTACGCCGTCTTCAACGAGTCGCTCGTGACCCGCATCGAGAGCACGATCTCATCGCCGGAGGAGTGCGCCGGCCTGCGCATCGGCGCGATCGCCCAGAGCACGAACATGGCGCTGACGGAGACCTTCCCCGGCGTCGTCGCGGTGCCCTTCGATGGCGCAACGGACGACGTCTACGCGGACATGATCGCGGCCACGCGCTGCGGCGACATCGACGGCTTCGTCGACGACGACGTCGTGATGGTCCCGCTCGACGAGGACCCCGAGCTGCGCCTCGCCTTCACCGTCGAGACGCGCAACCAGTGGGGGATCGCAGTGCGCAGGGGCGAGGACGCGTTACGCGCGGCCCTCGACGACGCGCTCGGGGCGATCATCGCGGACGGCTCGCTGGAGGCGGCCTGGTGCCGGCACATGCCGGACCTGCCGTGGCCGCTCGGCTAGCGTCCGACCCATGCGCCCTCCCGTCGTCGGCCTGACCGGCTTCCGCCGCGACCTCCCCACGTACCTCGGGGACCGAACCGACCTCTACACGCTCGACCCGGGCTACACGGACGGGATCGCGCGAGCGGGTGGCCTGCCGCTGATCATCCCCCACAACGAGGACCCCGACGCCGTCCTCGACCTGCTCGACGGGCTGGTCCTGACCGGCGGCGGCGACCTGCACCCCGAGCACTACGGCGCCGCAGCCGAGGTCGAGCTCGACGATCCGAACGCCGCCGCCGACCGCTGGGAGCTCGCGCTCGCCCGCGGAGCGCGCGAGCGCGGCCTGCCCACGCTCGGGATCTGCCGCGGGATGCAGACCCTCGCCGTGATCGCCGGCGGCCGCATGGTGCAGGACCTCGCCCCCGAGCACGGGCACCCGCTGATCGAGAGCACCCCCGCAGCGCTGATGGGCAGCCGCCACGATGTCGATGTGGACGCGGACTCCACCCTCGCCCGCGCCATCGGCCGCACCCGCTTCCCCGTCAACTCGATCCACCACCAGGGCGTCGTCGACGCGGGCGGTTTGCGGGTGACCGCGCGGATCGGCGATGTCGTGGAGGCCCTCGAGAGCCCCGGCGCCTGGCCGATGGTCGGCGTCCAATGGCACCCGGAGAAGATGCCCGAGCCCGAGCAGCAGGGGCTGTTCCGGTGGCTGGTCGACGGGGCGGCCACCTACCGCGCCGAGCGCGGGACGCGTACACTCGCCCCATGAGCCGCCTCGTCAACGGCGCCTGCCCACTCGACTGTCCCGACACATGCGCGTGGCAGGTCGAGGTCGAGGACGGGCGCGCGCTGCGCCTCAGGGCCCGCAAGGACCACCCGTTCACGCGTGGGGCCCTCTGCGGCAAGGTCAACCGCTACCTCGACGCCGTCGATGCACCGACGCGCCTGACCACCCCGCTACGACGCGTCGGCCCCAAGGGCGAGGGCGCCTTCCAGGCGATCGACTGGGACGAGGCGATCGGCCTCGCCGCAGAGGGGATCCGCGACGCGATCGACCGCGACGGCCCCGAGGCGGTGATGCCGTACTACTACGCCGGCACACTCGGCCACGTGCAGGGCTGGTCGCTCGGCCAGCGCCTGTTCAACCACCTCGGATCGACGCGGATGCTCGGGACGATCTGCACGGCCGCCGCCTCGGCCGCCATGCGGGCCACCACCGGCCGGCCCCTAGGCCCCGACCCGGAGGACCTCGAGCACGCGAACCTCGTCCTGATCTGGGGCACGAACCTGCTGACCGCCAACATGCACCAGTGGCACTTCGCCCATGCCGCGCAGGAGCGCGGCGCCCATCTCGTCTGCATCGACCCCCTGCCGACGGACACGGCGCTGCGCTGTGACGAGCACCTGCAGCTCCTCCCCGGGACGGACGGCGCGCTCGCGATGGGCCTGATGCGCGTCGTCCTCGACCGCGGCCGCGCCGACGAGGAGTGGCTGCTCGCCCACGCCGAGGGCTGGCCCGACCTGCGGAACCGGCTGGAGCAGTGGACGGTTGAGCGCGCCGCCGCGATCTGCGGGCTCGACACGTCGATCATCGAGGCGCTCGGGACGCGCATCGCCGAGACCCGGCCGACCGCGATCCGCATCGGCCTCGGGCTGCAGCGCCACGGCGGTGCCGGCAGCGCCGTCCGCGCGATCCTCGCGCTGAGTGCCATCGCCGGCGACTACCGGCACGTCGGCGGCGGCGGGCTGTGCATGACGGCAGGCCGCTTCGATCACGTCACCCGCGACCTCGAGGAGCCCGCGGACCTGCCGATGCCGCCCGGGCGCGTCATCAACATGTCGCGGCTCGCGGAGGCCCTCACCGATCCCGCGCTCGATCCGCCGATCCGCTCGCTCGTCGTCTGGGACACGAATCCCGCGGCGACCGTGCCGGACCAGCTGCGCGCGCGCCGGGGCCTCCTGCGGGACGACCTCCACCTGACGGTGCTCGAGCAGCGCATGACGGACACGGCTCTTCTCGCCGACGTCGTCCTGCCGGCCACCATGCAGGTCGAGCACCTCGACATCCACGCCTCCTACGGGCACCACTACCTGGCCCTCAACCTGCCGGCCGTGGCCCCCCCGGACGGCTGCCTCACCAACACCGAGATCTTCCGGCGGCTGGCCCACGCCCTCGGGCTCGACCACCCCCGACTGCACGACAGCGACGAGGACCTGGCGCGGCAGTTCATCGACACCGACGCGGCCCGTGCCCGCGGCATCACCTTCGAGTCGCTGTCGGAGACCGGATTCGCCCGGGTCGACGACATCCGCGGGACGGCTCCCCACGCCGAGGGCGGCTTCGCAACGCCATCCGGTCGGCTGCGGATCGTCTGCCCCGAGCTCGCCGAGGAGGGCCTCGCCCCCGTGCCCGACTACCTGCCGCCCGCCGAGGGCGCGGACCCCGTCCTCGCCGAGCGCTTCCCGCTGCAGCTGATCACGCCCGCGACGCGCTTCTTCCTCAACTCCACGTTCAACGATCTCGAGGGCCACCGACGCAAGGCCGGCGGCCCGTGCGTGTACCTGAGCCCGACCGACGCCGCGGCACGCGGGATCGGCGACGGCGACGTCGTCGTGGTCCGCAACGACCGCGGCGCATTCACCGCCCCCGCGGCGGTGCACCCTCTCGCCCGCTCCGGGGTCGCCTGGGCCTACAAGGTCCACGCGACCGACGGGATCCGGGGCGTCAACGTCAACGCCACCACCGCCGTGCGCGACGCCGACATGGGCGGCAGCCCGACGTTCCACGACAACCGCGTCGAGATCGCGCTCGCGGACGCGGCGGAGTCCGCCGCCGCCGAGGCGCACGCGACAGCCGTCGGCGACTAGCCGCTAGTCCGCGTCGGAGGCGCCCTTCTTCGGGATCATCCCGGCCGGCGCGAGGCGGGCGAGCGCATTGGCGACCCGACCTGGCCGTCGCCCCTCGGCCTCGCGCGCCTCCTTCGCGGCGACACCGGTGCGCACCGCGTGCGCGCCGATCCAGCGGATCGGGTCCGGCGGGAACGAGCCGGGCCGACCATCGACGAGCGCGCAGCCGGCGAGCCCGTCCGTCTCACCCATGGCGAGATCGGCGAGGATCCGCGCGCCGAGCCGGGCAGGGCCGACGCCGTTGCCGGAGAAGCCGGCGCCGTACAGCAGGTGCTCGCGACCTCCGAGCCGGCCGAACAGCGGGATCCCGGTCGGCGAGCGGTCGATCGGGCCGGACCAGTCGTACGCGATCGGCACGTCGGCGAGATTCGGGTACAGGCGCCGGAAGCCCCGCGTGACATCCGCGGCTCGGCGCGGATCGCGATCGAAGCCCGCGCCCATCCGGCCGCCGAGCGCGATCCCCCAGCCGCCCTTGCCGAACGCGATCCGCCCGTCCTCGGTGGTGCGGTAGTAGTGCACCTGCAGCTGCGAATCGGAGATGCACTCGCCGCCGGTCCAACCGATCTCCTCGAGGCGCTCCGGAATCGGGGGCGTCGCCACCATGTCACTCGAGATGGCGACGATCCGGCGGTGCAGCTCGCGGATCCCCGCGCTGTGCGCGTTGACGGCGAGGATCACCCGGTCCGCGGTCAGCGCACCACCTGGGGTGCGCACGACGGCTGGGCGGCGGCGGTCCAGCTCGACCATCGGCGTCTGCTCGTAGATGCGGACGCCGAGGTTGCGCGCGACGCGCGCGAGGCCGCGCACGAGGTACCCGGGGTGCACGATCGCGCCCGACGGCTCGAGGACGCCCTCGAGATGGATGGGCGAGCCGGCGCGCCGCGCCACCTCGTCGGGGGACAGCTCCACGAACGGCTCCACGCCGAGGTCGGCGCACTGGCGCAGCGCCGGCCCCCAGGAGCCGCGCTGCACCTCGGTCGCGGCAGTCCACAGGTAGCCGCCGCGCCGGAACTGCGCGTCGATCCGGTAGCGCTCGCAGGCCTCCTCGATCTCGCCGATTGCGGCCTCGGAGGCCCGGGCGAGATCGACCGCCTCGCGCTCACCCGCGAGCTTGACGAGGGTCCCGATCTTGGGCCACCAGCTGAGCACGAAGCCGCCGTTGCGCCCCGATGCGCCTCCGCCGCAGACGTCGCGCTCGACGATGGCGACGTCGATCGCGGGATCCCGCTCCTTCAGCAGGATCGCCGTCCACAGACCGAGGAAGCCACCGCCGACGATCGCCACGTCGGCGCGGTCCGCCCCCCGTAGAGCCGGAGCCTCCGTGGACCCGGTGTAGGCCTGCTCGAGCCAGAGTGACCGGTGCGGAGCCTTCACAGGCGTGAACGATGACAGGGAGCGGGACCGCAGTCCACCTGACACGACGACGAGATCTGCGGCAGACTTCGTCCGTGCGCGCGCTTCTCCTCAGGGCTCTCGTCCTCGCCGCCCTCGTCGCGCTTCACGCGGCACCCGCCGCAGCGCAGCTCGAGGAGGTCCCGCCCCCGCCCGAACCGACGCTCGCGAGCCTGCCCGTGCTCGATCCGAGCTACCGCCCCAGCAACGAGCGATCGTGGAGCGCGCGCCTCATCGCGCCGGTGACCCAGGCGGTCGAGTTCGAGGGTGATGTCGCGC
>JBMTER010000039.1:0-11542 GCA_049433345.1 Gaiellales bacterium
TCCAGCCGCACCGCCACACCCGCACGCGCCAGTATGCCGCCGCCTTCCGCGACGCGCTCGCACTGGCCGACCGCGTCCTTCTGCTTCCCGTCTACGCCGCCGGCGAACCCCCCTGCGAGGGCGGCGCGAGCGCCGCGCCGGGCTGCTGCGCGCGCGCACAGGAGATCCACGACCGCCTGCGCGGGCAGGGAACGACGGTCGGCATCGCCTCGGTCTACCGCACGCTCGAGCTCCTGCACGAGCGCGGGCTCGTGACGCGCGTCGACACCGGCGACGGCGTCGCCCGCTACGAGCCGGCGCTGCCCGGTGGCGAGCACCACCACCACATCGTCTGCACGCGCTGCGGCGCGGTCGAGCCGTTCGAGGACGACGCCCTCGAAGCGGCCATCCACGCGATCGGCGCACGCGTCGATTTCGAGGTGACGGGACACGACGTGGCGCTGCGCGGCCTGTGCCGCGCGTGCCGCGCCGCCTGACTAGTCGACCGCGCCGGCGAGGTCGGCCGGCGGCGCGTCGGGCGTCGGCGGCACGATCTCCATCGTGACCTCCTCGTCGCCCTCCTTGCGGTCGACCAGGATCGTCGAGCCGGGCTGCAGCTGCTGTGCGAGCACGAAGTCGGCGAGCGGGTCCTCGAGGATGCGCTGGATAGCGCGGCGCAGGGGCCGGGCACCCATCGCCGGGTCGTAGCCCTCCTGGACGAGCAGCGCCTTGGCGGACTCCGTCAGCTCGATCGCGACCTCGTGCTGGTCGAGCTGGTCGCGCAGGCGCTGCAGCATGAAGTCGACGATCGACAGGATCTGCTCGCGCGAGAGCTTGTGGAAGACGATCACCTCATCGATGCGGTTGAGCAGCTCGGGGCGGAAGACCCGCTTCAGCTCGCCCATGATCTTCGACTTCATGTCCTCGTAGGACTGGCCGCTCTCGTCCTCGGCCTGCGAGAAGCCGAACGACTGGTTCTTCGCGATCGTGGCGGCCCCGATGTTCGAGGTCATGATCACGATCGTGTTGCGGAAGTCGACCTTGCGACCCTGCGAGTCCGTCAGCTTGCCCTCCTCCAGGACCTGCAGGAGGATGTTGAAGACGTCCGGATGGGCCTTCTCGATCTCGTCGAGCAGGACCACCGAGTACGGCTTGCGGCGCACGGCCTCGGTCAGCTGGCCACCCTCGTCGTAGCCGATGTAACCCGGCGGCGAGCCCACCAGCCGCGACACGGAGTGCTTCTCCATGTACTCGGACATGTCGACCTGGATCATCGCGCCCTCGTCGCCGAACAGGAACTCGGCGAGGGTGCGGGCCAGCTCGGTCTTGCCGACGCCGGACGGCCCCAGGAAGATGAACGAGCCCGACGGGCGCTTCGGGTCCTTGATGCCGGCGCGGGCGCGGCGGATCGCGCGGCTGACCGCGGCGATCGCGACGTCCTGGCCGATCACGCGCTTGTGGAGCTCCTCCTCCATGCGGATCAGCTTCTGCGACTCGGCCTCGGTCAGCTTGAAGACCGGGATGCCCGTCCACATCGAGACGATGTCGGCGATCTCCTCCTCGCCGATCGACGGCTGCTCCTCCGAGCCCTCGCCCTGGATCCAGCTCTCCTCGGCCTCGCGCTTGTCGTTCGCGAGCTTCCGCTCCTCGTCACGCAGGTTGGCGGCGGCCTCGAAGTCCTGGTTCTCGATCGCCGCCTCCTTCTCCTTGCGGACGCGCTCGATCTCCTCCTCCAGCTCGCGCTGGGCGGGCGGGGCGGCCATCGTCTTGATGCGCATGCGCGAGGCGGCCTCGTCGATCAGGTCGATCGCCTTGTCCGGCAGGTGGCGGTCCTGGATGTAGCGGCTCGACAGCTCCGCCGCGGCCTCGAGGGCCTCGTCGGTGATGCGGATCCGGTGGTGGGCCTCGTAGCGATCGCGCAGGCCGCGCAGGATCTGCACGGTGTCCTCCACGCTCGGCTCCTCCACGCGCACCTGCTGGAAGCGGCGCGCGAGCGCGGAGTCGCGCTCCAGGTACTTGCGGTACTCGTCGAGCGTCGTCGCGCCCACGGTCTGCAGCTCGCCGCGGGCCAGCGCGGGCTTGAGGATCGAGGCCGCGTCGATCGCCCCCTCCGCGGCGCCCGCACCGACGAGATTGTGGATCTCGTCGATGAACAGGATGATGTCGCCCCGCTGGGCGATCTCCTTCATGACCTTCTTGAGGCGCTCCTCGAACTCGCCGCGGTACTTCGAGCCGGCCACGAGCGCCGCCAGGTCGAGCGTGTAGATCTGCTTGTTCTTCAGGAGCTCCGGTACCTGGCCGTTCGAGATGCGCTGAGCCAGACCCTCGACGACGGCCGTCTTGCCCACGCCCGGCTCGCCGATCAGGACCGGGTTGTTCTTCATCCGGCGGACGAGGATCTGCATCATCCGCTCGATCTCGGTCTGGCGCCCGACCACCGGGTCGAGCTTGCCCTCCGCGGCCAGCTTCGTCAGGTTGCGCCCGAACTGGTCGAGCAGCTTCGAGGACTTCTTGCCCTCGGCCGCGCCGGCACCCGCACCCGCCGCGGGCGCACCGCCCGACTGGGAGCGCCGGCCCGGGCCGGACAGCATGCGGATGATCTCGTTGCGGATCTTCTCGGCGTCGGCGTCGAAGTCGAGCAGGATGCGCGCGGCGACGCCCTCGTTCTCGCGCACGAGCCCGAGCAGGATGTGCTCCGTGCCGATGTAGTTGTGGCCGAGCGAGAGCGCCTCGCGCAGCGCGAGCTCGAGCACCTTCTTGGCGCGCGGCGTGAACGGGATCTGGCCCGTCGTGACCTCCTCGCCCTGGCCGACGATGCGCGCGACGTTGGCGCGCACGTCCTCCACGGTGATGTCGAGCGAGTCGAGGACGCGGGCGGCGAGCCCCTCCTCCTCGCGCAGGAGGCCGAGCAGGATGTGCTCGGTTCCGATGTAGTTGTGCTTCAGGGCCCGGGCCTCGTCCTGCGCGAGGACGACGACCTGGCGGGCCCGCTCGGTGAATCGCTCGAACATGCGGTGTGCCTCCTGCCCTGCCTTCTTCGCAGGGCCCCGGCCGTCGGATTCCGCCGCCGCCCGGGCTGGTTCTCCACACTACCAGAGGGATCCGCGCCGTCCCGCGGTCCGGCGCACCCCATGCGCGGGTCGTCCCGCAGAGCGGGACGTCAGTTCCGCATGGCGGGGAACAGGACGACCTCCCGGATCGTGTCCTGCCCCGTCAGGAGCATCGCGAGGCGGTCGATCCCGAGGCCGACGCCGCCCGTCGGCGGCAGCCCGTACTCGAGCGCCGTGACGTAGTCCTCGTCGACCGGGTGCGCCTCCTCGTCGCCGGCGCGGCCCATCGCGGCCTGCTCCTCGAAGCGGGCGCGCTGGTCGTCCGGGTCATTCAGCTCGGAGAAGCCGTTCGAGATCTCCATGCCGCCGCAGAACGCCTCGAACCGCTCGACGACCCCGTCGACCCCGGGCTTGCGACGCGCGAGCGGCGACAGCTCGACGGGGTAGTCGACGAGGAACGTCGGCGCGATCAGCTCCGGCTCCACGACATGCGAGACGAGGTGGTCGACGAGCTGCGCCCAGGTCCGGTCCTTCGAGGTGTCGATCCCGCGCTCGCGCATCAGCGTCTCGAGCGGCGCCGGGTCGCGGCCGAGCGCGATCGGGTCGACCCCCACCCGCTCCTCGATCGCCCGCCCGAGCGCGATCCGCGGCCAGGGAGGCGCGAGGTCGACGACCTGCCCCTTGACCTCGACCCGCGTCGTGCCGAGCACGGCGAGCGCGGCGTCCGCGACCAGCCGCTCGGTGCGCTCCATCACGTCCGCGCAGTCGGCGTAGGCCTCGTAGAACTCGAGCATCGTGAACTCGGGGTTGTGCTTCGGCGAGACGCCCTCGTTGCGGAAGTCCTTGCCGAGCTCGTAGACCCGCTCGAGGCCGCCGACGACGAGCCGCTTCAGGTACAGCTCGGTGGCGACACGCAGGTAGAGGTCGCGGTCGAGCTGGTTGTGGTGCGTCGTGAAGGGGCGCGCGTTGGCGCCGCCGTAGAGCGGCTGCAGGACGGGCGTCTCGACCTCGACGAAGCCCGCGTCGTCGAGCGAGCGGCGGATGCTCGCCACCATCCGGGCGCGGGCGCGGAAGCGCTCGCGCGCCTCGGGATCCGTCATCAGGTCCAGGTAGCGCTGGCGGTGGCGCACCTCGACGTCCTGGAGGCCGTGGTGGCGGTCCGGGAAGGGCAGCCGGCAGGGCGCGAGCAGCTGCCAGGCGGCCACCTGCACGCTCAGCTCGCCGCGCTTCGTGCGCAGGGCCGTCCCCTCGACACCCACGAGGTCGCCGATCGAGACCTCGCGCACCGCGGCGTAGGCGTCCTCGCCGAGGCGCTCCAACTCGGCGAGCAGCTGCACGCGGCCCGACTCGTCCTCGAGGTCGAGGAAGGTGACGCCGCCCTGCCCGCGCCGGCCGAGGATGCGACCCGCCACGCGCCAGCTGCGGCTCCCGGCCGCCTCCGGCGCGAGACCGTCCTCGGCCGCGCGCAGCGCGGCGATCGGATCCCGCTCGCCGAACCGGTGCGGCAGGGTCTGGTAGTCCACCGGGTCCCTAGGCGCGCGAGATCGCGACGATCTCGTACTTGACGGCGCCCTTGGGCGTCTGCACCTCGACCTTGTCGCCCTTCTTGCCGCCCATCACGGCACGGCCGATCGGGGACTCGTTCGAGAGGCGGTCCTGATCCGGGTCGGCCTCGGCCGAGCCGACCAGCTTGAACTTGCGCTCCTTGCCGCGCGGGCCCTTGACGGTGACCGTCGAGCCGATCGCGACCTCGCCGCGGGGCTGGTCGCCCTTCTCGACGATGACGGCGTCGCGCAGCTGCTCCTCGAGCTCGGCGATCTCGTCCTCGAGCAGCGCCTGCTCGTTCTTGGCGTCGTCGTACTCCGAGTTCTCGGAGATGTCACCGAACTCGCGCGCCTCCTTGATGCGCTCGGCGACCTCGCGACGGCGCTCCGTCGTGAGATGGTCGAGGCGCTCCTTCAGCTCGCGATAGCCCTCGGCGGTGAGTACGACTTCCTTGGCCACGGTCCCTCCGGCGGGGCGGCGGCGCCCGGCGGGCGCCGCGTTCGGGCCCGCATTGTACGCACCGGCGGGCGGTCGGCGAGCCGGTCTCCGATACCCTGACCCCATGGCCATCGACGTGCGCAGCCTGAGCGACACCTGGCGGATCGGCGACGTGGAGATCCCGGGCCGCGTCGTGCTCGCGCCGATGGCCGGCGTCTCCGTGCAGGCGTTCCGCCGCCAGGGTCGCCGCCACGGGGCCGGGCTCGTCTGCTCGGAGATGGTGTCCGCGTGCGGTCTCGGGCACGGCAACGAGCGCACGAAGGACTACCTGCGCATCGCCGCCGACGAGCGCCCGCTGGCCGTGCAGATCTTCGGGTCCGATCCGGAGCAGATGGCGGAGGCGGCGCGCATGTGCGTCGCCGCGGGCGCCGACCTCGTCGACATCAACATGGGCTGCCCGGTGCGCAAGGTCACGAAGACCGGCGCGGGCGCGACCCTGACCGAGGATGGCGCCGAGCGCGGCGCGCGCATCGTCGAGGCCGTGGCGAACGCCGTCGACGTGCCCGTCACCGTGAAGATGCGCCGCGGCGTCGAGAACGGCTCGCGCGACTTCGCCGTCGCCGGCCCCCGCTTCGAGGCGGCCGGCGCGCAGGCCCTGACCCTGCATCCGCGCAGCGCCAAGCAGATGTACACGGGCACCGCCGACCACGCGCTCACCGCCGAGCTCGTCTCGCTCGTGTCGGTGCCGGTGATCGCCTCGGGCGACATCGACTCCCGTGAACGCGCGCACGCCGTCCTCGAGACCACGGGCTGCGCGGCCGTGATGATCGGCCGCGGCGCGCAGGGCAACCCGTGGCTCCTCCAGTCCCTGATCGAGGACCGCGACGTGCGCCCGGATAACGAGACGGTGGTCGCCGAGCACATCCGCTTCGTGCGCGAGACCGTCCGCGAGCTCGGCGAGCGCCGCGCGGTCCATTTCCTGCGCAAGTTCCACGCCTGGTACCTGCGCCGCGGCCACTTCCCGCGCACGCTGCGCCAGGAGCTGTCCACCCTCGAGACGACCGCGGAGGTCGAGGCCGCGCTGCTCGCCGCGGCGCCCGGCGCCGTCGCCCTCGTCGCGCGGATGGAGGCGGAGATCGCCGCCCTCGACCAACTCGGTGACGACGCCGAGCTGGACCTGCCGATCTCGCTCTACGGCGGCGGCTAGGCCGTCGCGTCCAGATTGAGGCGGACATAGTCCGCCTCGAAGGGCTCCGGCAGGCCGGCCAGCACGTCCGCGACGAAGGGCTGACGCAGGTCCTCCGGCAGGTGCTCGAGCCAGGCGGTCAGGATCACCGAGCCGAGGAAGACCGGCGGCTCCGGCGGGTGGACCGGCGCGTCCTGCAGCCACGCCCGCGTCGCCGCGAAGCCGGCGCCGACGAGCAGCGTCTCCGTCTCGGGCGCGTCGGCGAAGCGGTGCGGGTCGACGAACCGGGCGAGATGCGGCGCGTACGCCGGATCGGCCGCGACCTCCTCGGTGCGGGCGAGGACGCGCGCGAGGTTGCCCTTGCCGCCGCACTGGGCGACGAGCCGCCCGCCCGGCCGAAGCGCCACGTGCAGGCGCGCGAAGAGGCGCGCGTGGTCCTTGATCCAGTGGAACGTCGCGGTCGACAGGACGGCGTCGACCTCGCACCCGCCGAGATCGAGCGCGAGCAGGTCGGCCTCGACGAACTCGACGCGGTCGTCACCCGCGAGACGCGCGCGCGCGGCCTCCAGCATCGAGGCGGAGCCGTCGACGGCGATGACGCGCCCATGCGGCAGGCGCTCGAGCAGCATCTCCGTCACGCGGCCCGACCCGCAGCCCGCGTCGAGCACCGTCTCGTCGCCCACCAGGTCGAGCCGTTCGAGCACGGCACGCCCCCACTCGGCCTGCGGCGTGCCGACGCGGTCGTAGGTGCGCCCGTCCCAGCTGCGGCTCATGCCGCGCTGGCCCGCTCGTGGATCAGGCGCAGCCCGATCAGGGTCAGCTGCGGATCCACGGCGGTCACCGTCGCGCAGTGCTCCGCGAGGAGCGGCGCGAGGCCGCCCGTGGCCACCACCGGACAGCCCTCCGCGTCCAGCTCGGCGGCGAGCCGCGCGACGATCCCGTCGACGAGGCCGGCGAAGCCGTAGACGGCACCCGACTGGAGCGAGTCGACCGTGGCCGTGCCGATCGCGCTCGGCGGCGCCACCAGCTCGACCTTGCCGAGCCGCGCGGCCCGCGCGAACAGCGCCTCCATCGAGACTTCGAGGCCCGGGGCGATCGCGCCGCCGACGAAGGCCCCATCGTCGGCGACGACGTCGAAGTTGGTGGCCGTGCCGAAGTCGACGACGATCGCCGGCGCGCCGTGAAGCGCCGCGGCGGCGGCCGCGTTCGCGATCCGGTCGGGGCCGACCTCGCGCGGGTTCTGGACGCGCACGGCGACGCCCGTCCGGACGCCCGGGCCGACGACCACGGGGGCGGCCCCCGCCACGCGCAGGAGCACCTCCTCCCACGGCTGCTGCACGGGCGGCACCGTCGTCGACAGGCAGCCGCTCGTGATCGCGTCGGGCTTGATCTGGCGGGCGGCGAGCAGGCCGCGCAGCACCACCTCGAGCTCGTCGGGGGTGCGGTAGCGGGTCGCGATCCGCCACTCGGCGGCGAGGGCGTCGCCGTCGAACAGGCCGATCACGCTCGACGTGTTGCCGACGTCGACGGCGAGCAGCACGCGGCTAGTCCTCGGGCGGCGCGGTGAAGTCCGGCGGCAGGGACGTCAGCACGTCGTCCTCCGGCTTCAGCTCCTCGACCGTCACGTCCTGGGTGGTGTGCACCTCGGCGCGCGGGATGATCCGGCTCGGGCGGTTCTTGTCCCACACCCACACGTCCTCCATCTTGAGGTGGAAGAGCGGATACGAGGGCTGGTGCTCGATCGACATCTCGAGCTTGTTGCAGAGGTACGTCGCCTCCTGCGTGAGCACGCAGTAGCGGAACAGCCCGAAGACGGTGGCGTACTCGCGCTTGAGCGTCAGCTCGAGCTCGGCGTCGTACTCCTCGAGATCCTCAAGATGCGACATCCGGTGTCCCCCTCGGCGGCGGTCAGGTCGGATCGTAGACGAGCGCGGCGGGTCCGAGCCGCGCCACCCCCGCGGCCGGGAGGTCGCGCAGGACGTCCGCGTAGGGGGTGCCGTCGGGGGCCTTCGCGTGGGGCGCGACCTCGAGCAGCGGCTCGAGCGCGAAGCGCCGCTCGACGAGGCGCGGGTGCGGCACCTCGAGCCCGGGCGCCGCGATCCGGCGATCATCCCACCAGAGCAGGTCGAGGTCGAGCGTGCGCGGCCCCCAGCGCTCGTCGCGCACCCGCTCGGCCGCCGCCTCGAGCCCCTGCAGGACGCCGAGCAGCGCGGCCGGGTCGAGCCCGCAGGCGAGCAGGGCGGCGGCGTTCAGGTAGTCCTCCTGCGCCGGCCCGCCGACGGGCTCCGTGCGGTAGACCGAGGAGACGGCCATCACGCGCACCCCGTCGGTGGCGTCGAGGCCGATGAGCGCCGCTCGGAAGGCGGCCGCGACGTCGCCGACGTTGCCGCCCAGCCCGACGACGCAGGGCGTGCCGATCACGCGTCGCGCTCGACCGTGACGACGACGTCCGAGAAGGGCACGCCGAGCGGTGCTCCGGGTTTGTGCACGGCGACCACGACGCGCTCGACGGCGAAGGCGGCGAGGAGGTCGCGGGCGATCAGGTCGCCGAGGCGCTCGAGCAGGTCGACGGGATCGCCCGCCGCGATCGCGTGGACGCGTGCGGCGACGGCGCCGTAGTCGATCGCGTCCGCGAGGTCGTCGGTGTCGCAGGCCCGGTCGGACACGGGCGCGAGCTCCACGTCGAACCGGAACGTCTGCCCCTGTTCCCGCTCCTCGGGCAGGACGCCGTGGTGGGCGAACACCTCGATCCCCTCGATGCGGATGCCGAGACGACGCGTCATGCGGGCATCGTGCCGGAGCCGGCCACCTGCCGCAGCACGGCGAGGGCGTCCGCGTGGGGCCGTACGTCGTGGACGCGCAGCATCCACGCGCCGCGACCGACCGCGGCGATGCCGCCCGCCACGCTCGCGGCCGTGCGGTCGCCCGCGGGGTCGCCGACCAGCTCGCCGAGGAAGCGCTTGCGCGACAGCCCGACGAGCACGGGCCGGCCCGTGGCCTGCGCGATCTCCGCGGTGCCGGCGAGCAGGGCGAGGTTGTGCGTGGTCGTCTTGCCGAAGCCGATGCCGGGATCGACGCAGATCCGGTCCGCTTCGATGCCGTGGTCGACGCACGCCTCGACGCGCTCGCACAGGAACGCCCCCACCTCGGCCACGACGTCGTCGTAGCGCGGGTCGTCCTGCATCGTGCGGGGTTCGCCGAGCATGTGCATCAGGCACAGGTCGGTGCCCGCGTCGCGCACGACGTCCAGCAGACGCGGGTCGCCGCGACCCGCGGTGACGTCGTTGACCATGGTGGCGCCCGCGGCGATCGCCGCCTCCGCGACGGCGGCCTTGGAGGTGTCGATCGAGATCGGCGCCGCGCTCGCGTCACGCAGGCCCCGCACCACGTCGACGACGCGACGCAGCTCCTCCGCCGCCTCGACGCCGTCCGAGCCCGGGCGCGTCGACTCGCCGCCGACGTCCACGATCGCGGCGCCCTCGCCGAGCAGGCGCAGGCCGTGCGCGACCGCCGCCTCGGCGTCGGCGAGGAGACCGCCGTCCGAGAACGAGTCGGGCGTGACGTTGACGATGCCCATCAGAGCCGGGCCGGGGATCCGCGCGTCGAGCGACTGCACGTCGCGAAGCCTAGGCGCCTACGCAGCGGGGCGACGCTCGGCGAGGCCGGCGAGCGCGAGCACGCCCGCCGCGATCAGCATCGGAGCGGACACGGCCGTCGACGAGCCGAAGTGCATCGCACCCTCGCGTAGCTGCACGACGATCGGCCCGGCCGCGATGATCGCGATCATCGCGGCCGCCGGTAGCGGGCGCCGCCGACCGAGCAGGGCGAGCGGCACGAGGGGGACGAACGAGGCGATCGCCACCACCGGCCCGTTCGCGAACTCCCACGCGGTCAGCGTGCGGGGGGCCGCGAGCTGCACGAGGGAGAGGACGACGCTGATCGCCACGCAGGCCCAGAGCAGCCGCCAGCCGAGCCCCGGCCGCAGCAGCTGGATGGCGGTCAGCGCGCCGAGTGGGATCAGCCACGCCGCCACCATCAGGTAGCCGACCGGCCAACCGGGGTCTTCGAGCGCGTAGCCGCCGGCGAACATCGTGGCGACGACGGTGAACAGGATCGCCCAGACGAGTGCCGCGATCCGCAGTACACGGGCGATCGCGCGTCGGGCGCGGCCGGGCTCCATGCGGGCAATCGTACGCCGCCCGCCGAGGCGCGCCCTGCGGGTGGGCCGCACGGGGTGCGGAGGTAGCGGCGGTAGGACTCGAACCTACGACACGAGGATTATGATTCCCCTGCTCTGACCAACTGAGCTACGCCGCCGGGCGGACCGGATCCTACCCGAATGCGGGCGGCCGGCGCGCTGCGGTCGGGCGCTCAGCCCTCGCGGCAGCGGGCCGCGAAGATCGACCGCGAGGCGGCCGGCTGGACGGCCTGCTCGCCGAGGAACTCGCCGAGCACGCGGCGGTTGCCGGCGCCGTCGGGGATCAGCACGTCCTGGCCGTCCAGCGGGGCGGGAGTGCCGCCGAGGTTGCAGCGCAGCCGTCGCGACGCGCGCTGGTCGACCCACGCCAGCTGGGCGATCTCGCCGACCGTGAGGTCCGTGGCGAACGCGCCGCCGAGGGCGCCGGCGACGGGTCGCAGGCGCAGGACGCCACCCGGGCTCGTCAGGCGCTCGCGCAGCGCGCGGATGACGGCCTGCTGGCGCTGGCCGCGCGAGACGTCGGAGTCGGACGGGTCGAGCGCGTTCCTGCGCACGCGGGAGTAGGCGAGGGCTTCGCGGCCGTCGAGCTTGATCGTGCCCGCCGGGAACTTGTGCAGCTCGGCCTCGAAGATCGACCGGATCGGCTTCGGATTGTCGACTTCGATGCCGCCGACGGCGTCGACGAGCCCGACGAGGCCGTCGAAGTCGAGCACGATCACGTGGTCGATCTCGAGGCCCGTGTAGGCCTGGACGGTCTGCAGCGCCAGCGGGGCGCCACCGGCCGCGTAGGCGGCGTTGATCTTCTCCTCGCCGTACCCGGGCACGGGCACGCGCAGATCGCGCGGGATCGACAGGGTCGACACGAGCGAGTCGCCCGGGTCGAAGCGGATCACCTGCAGCGTGTCCGAGTTGGCGTTCTCGTCGACGCCGATCACCATCACGCTCGTCGGCACGGCGAGGATCGAGCCGTCAGGCGCCGCCAGCGCGGCGGGCGCACGCGGGTCGAGCCGCTCGTTGGCCTGCGAGACGGAGCTGCGCACCGCGAGCAGGCCGAGCAGGAGCCAGAGTCCGACCAGCAGGGCGGCCAGGGCGATGCCGAGCTTGAGCCAGAAGCGCAGGCCGCGCGGGGCGCGCCGGCTCGGCGTG
>JBMTER010000040.1:0-11334 GCA_049433345.1 Gaiellales bacterium
TGACCTGCCGCCTGACCAAGCGGGCGCGTGCCCTGCGCCGGAAGGGCGCGCTGCGGGTGCGCCTCGTGACCGCGTTCACACCGACGGGCGGGGCGAAGGCGACGGGCACGCGCACCGTCACGCTGCGGCGCGCGCGCTGAGCCGCCGCGGCAACGGCAGGCAGCGGTGGCACGCCGCTGCCATACTCGCGCCATGCACTGGAACCCCTTCATCACCTGCGCGGTGACGGGCTCGGGCGCGTCGCAGGACGTCCATCCCGATCTGCCGATCACCCCGGAGCAGATCGCGAACGCGGCGATCGACGCGGCCAAGGCGGGCGCGGCGATCGTCCACTGCCACGTGCGCGACCCCGAGACGGGCGCGCCCTCGCGCCGCGTCGACCTCTACCGCGAGGTCGTCGACCGGATCCGCGACTCGGGCGTCGACGTCGTGATCAACCTGACCACGGGCATGGGCGGCGACCTCCTGATCGGCCCGAACGGCACCGACACGCCCGCCGAGGGCTCGGACCTGGTCGGCCCCGACGAGCGCATCGCGCACCTGCACGACACGCTGCCCGACATCTGCACGCTCGACTGCGGCTCGCTCAACTTCGGCGACGGCAACATGGTCTACGTCGGCACGCCCGACTACCTGCGCCTCGGCGCGGAGAAGATCCGGGCGCTCGGGATCAAGCCCGAGCTCGAGTGCTTCGAGCTGGGGCATCTCTGGTTCGTCAACAAGATGGTCGAGGAGGGCCTCATCGACGACCCGCCGTTCGTGCAGGTCTGCCTCGGCATCCCGTGGGGCGCGCCCGCGACCCCGCAGACCCTGCAGACGTTCGCCGGGCAGATGCCCCCGAACGCCGTCTGGAGCGCGTTCGCGATCAGCCGCATGGAGATGCCGTACGTGGCGGCCTCGATGCTCGCCGGCGGCAACGTGCGGGTCGGCCTCGAGGACAACCTCTACCTCTCGAAGGGCGAGTTCGCGACCAACGCGCAGCTCGTCGAGCGGGCGGTCACGATCGTCGAGGCGCTCGGCGGCACGGTGGCCGGTCCCGACGTCGCGCGCGAGCGGCTCGGGCTCGCGCGGCGCTAGCCGGAAGCCGTGCGCGGCCCGTGCGGCGCGGCGCATGGGCCGTGCGACTGCGCGCGCATTGTGCGCTATGTAGAGTCATGAACGTACGCCATGGTGGCGGCGTATCCCTGATGGCCAAGAAGCACACCTCCCTCTACATCGACGAGGCGCTGCTCGCCGACGCGCAGCGGCTGCTCGGCACCCGCGGCGTGACCGAGACGGTCGAACGCGCCCTGCGCGAGGCGGCCGACGCGGTCGCGCGCCGCGAGGCCGCGTCCCTCGAGAACGCGATGACCGAGGACGAGCTGCGGGCGATGCGCGAGGCGCAGCGGCGCTTCGGCGTCGACCCGACGTGCTGATCCTCGCCGACACGTCCGCGTGGATCTGGGCGCAGCGCGATCCGTCGAACCCGACCGCACGGCGCTTCCTCGACGATGTGGCCCGCGGCGTGATCGCGATCTGCGACGTCGTGCGGCTTGAGTACCTACGCGGCATCGACGGGCGCGCCGCGCTCGAGGCGGCCGACGCGCACCTGCGGCGCCTGCCGCAGATCGCGATCGGCGCCCGCGCCGTCGACCACGCAGGCGCCATCCAGGCGCTCCTCGCCGACGGCGGCGGATCGCGCCACCGCGCGATCGCGGTCGCAGACCTCCTCGTCGCCGGCGCCGCCCTCGAGGCGGGTGCGCCGATCCTCCACCGCGACCGCGACTTCGAGGCGATCGCGGCCGTGACGGGCCAGCCGACGCGCTGGCTGGGGCCGCGCCGCTGAGCTAGCCGCGGTGGACGACCTCGCCGTCGACCATCGTCAGGACGACGGGCAGGTCGACGAGGTCCTCGGCGGGGCACTCGACGGGGTCCTCGGCGAACGCCGTCAGGTCCGCGCAGTAGCCGACCTTGATGCGGCCGAGCCGGTGCTCCTCGGAGATCGTGTAGGCGGGCGCCACGGTGTAGCCGTGCAGCGCCTGCTCGCCGGTCAGGGCCTGGTCGTCGAACGGCTCCTTGCCGTTGCCGGGCGCGTGGCGCAGGCGCGCCGAGGCCATCCCGATGCGCGGGTCGAAGCGCGCCACGGGCCAGTCCGAGCCGAGCGTGACGACGGCACCCGACTCGAGCAGGGAGCGCGTCGGGAAGGCGCGGTCGCAGCGGGCGTCGCCCATCCGCGTCGTCCAGTTGCAGCGCCGGCCCGGGTCGAGCCACATCATGTGCTGCGTCTGCATCGAGGCCACGACGCCCTCGGCCGCGAAGCGCGGCAGGTCGCTCGCCTGCAGGGTCTCGATGTGCTCGATTCGGTGGCGGATGCCGGGCGCCGCGCCGGCCAGACGGTAGGCGTCGAGGGCGTAGCGGACGCCCATGTCGCCGCAGGCGTGCGTCGAGCACTGGAAGCCCGCCCCGGCGAAGCGCTTGACGGCCCGCTGGTACTTGCCCGGCTCGGGCCAGAACGGGGCCAGGCCGTCGCCCATCGAGTCTGGCTCGACGAGCCAGGCCGTGCCGGTGTCGATGACGCCGTCGATGAAGAACTTGGCGACGCCGCCGCGCCAGCGCCGGCCGCGCGCGTCGCGGTGCGGGATGTACGCCTCCCACTCCTCCTCGGGCATGTCGGGCATGAACCAGAACGGCATCGTCAGGCGCGTCTTCAGCCGCTTCGAGGCCTCGAGCTCGCGCAGCACGTCGAGCGTCTCGAGCGTGCCGTCCATGCCGTGGATGCCGGTGATGCCGACCTTCGCGAACTCGAGCATCTGGCGGTGGTACATGTCGAGCCTCTGCTCGGCGGAAAGGGGCGGCATCGCGGCGTCGAGGATCGCGATCGCGCCCCACTCGCGCAGCTCGCCCGTCGGGCGGCCCTGCGCGTCGCAGACGACCTCCGCGTTCTCGGAGAACTGGACGGGACCGGTGATGCCGGCCAGCTCGAGGGCGCGCTTCGACGCGAGCACCGTGTGGAAGTCCATGAACTTGAGGTACGTCGGGCGGCCGCCGACGGCCTCCTCGATCAGGTCGTAGTGGATCGGGCGACCCTCGAAGGCGTCGTAGAGGAGGCCCCAGCCGACCACCCACTCGTCGGGGCCCTTGCCCTCGGCCTCGCGGCGGATGCCGGCGAGGACGTCGTCCCACGTGAACGCGTCGAGGAGGTCCGCCCCGACCGCGTCGAGCGCGCCCATCAGGGGATGCACGTGGCTGTCGGTGATGCCCGGCACGAGCGCCTGCCCGTCGAGGTCGATCACCTCGGCCGAGCCCGCCAGCTCGCGGATCTCCGCGTCCGAGCCGACGGCGAGGATCGCGCCGTGCCCGACGGCGACGGCCGTCGCGAACGGGTTGGCCGGGTCCATGGTGCGCACGCGCGCGTTGACGATGGCGAGCTCGATGGGCTGGTGCATGTGGGGGTTGTAGCACCCGGCGGGGGAACGACGGCGGATATCATGGCCTCATGCGCCGTCTACTCGCATGCCTGCCGGTGGTCGCCACGCTCATCGCCGCCGCGCCCGCGGGGGCGGCACCGGCGTGCACCACCGTCGCGCCGGCACTGGGGCAGACCATCACGTGCACCTACAGCGCGGGTGGGACGACCACGATCGCGGTGCCCCGCGGAACCGCATCGGTCTCGCTGGTGGTGAGAGGGGGAGGAGGCGGCGGCGGTCGCTACGACATGAATCCAGGGGCCGCTGGTGGCGACGGGGCGCGCATTGCCGCCTCCGTGAACGCCGGCGGCGAGACCTCCCTCACGGTGGAAGTCGGCAGCGGTGGTTCCGGCGGTGGCGTCGGAGCCGCCGGCGGTGGGGGCGGTGGGTTCAGTGCGATCTACGCCGGACCATCGGCGACCGCGAGCGCCGTCATCGCCGTCGCGGGTGGTGGCGGCGGCGGGGCGGCCACCAACGGCACCGAGCGCGTCGGAGGCAGTGGAGCGGCGGACGGAACGGCTGCAGGTGGGAACGGCACGGGAGGAGGAGGTTTCACCGGCGGGTCCGGCGGCGCAGACGGAAACGGCGGGTCTGCCGGTACGGGCGCGACGTATCCGGAGGACTACCACGACGGCGCGCCCTGGCTATCCGGCGGCGATGGGGGAACCATCGAATCCCGCAGCCAAGGCGGCTTCGGCGGCGGCGGCTACGGCGGCGGCGGCGCGGGCGTGGGCTCCGGCGGGGGCGCCGGCGGCTCCTACGTCGATCCGGCGCGCCTGATCGGGAGCGCGACGTTCACGCCGACCGGCGGGACGGCAGGTGCCGGCGGCACGGATTCCTCCGACGCGCAGGCGGGAGCCGACGGCACCATCTCCCTCACCTTCATCGCCGGGACCTTCGCCGTCACGTACGTCGGCGCTGGCGCGACGAGCGGCTCGCCTCCGGTCGACGCGAGCAGCCCGTACGTCTACGGCACGTCGGCCACCGTGCTCGAAAACACCGGCAACCTGGAGCGCACCGGCTACCGATTCGCGGGGTGGGCAGCCGACGGCGTCCTCGTGCTCCCCGGCGGGACGCTAACGATCGTCGCCGATACGGTCTTGGAGGCTCAATGGGAACGCGTGCCGGACCCGACGCCTGCACGGAACGCCGCGACGACCCTCCGCACCGCGAGACCGAGGGCAACCGCCGCCGGCGCCGTCGTCACCTTCACCGCACCCGGTCCCGGCAGGGCCGTCAGCACGGGCGCGCGGGGCGCGCGCGCCGGAGCGACGCTGTGCCGCGGGACGCTCCAGGTCAAGCGGGCCGGAAGGGCCACCGTCACCTGCCGGCTGACCGCCGCGGGCCGGCGCCTGCGCGCGAAGCGGGCCCTCGTCCTCACCATCACGACCGTCTTCACCGCTCGGAACGGCGCCCGCTCCACCTCGTCGCGGACGATCACCCTGCCGCGCCGGCGCTGACGGCCGCGCTCGCCCGTCCCGCGAAGGTGAGGGCATGGCACACCCCCAGATCGGCGATCCCGCCCCCGACTTCGAGCTGAGCGGCCCCGACGGGCTCTTCCGCCTCTCCGACCAGCGGGGTCGCGTGGTCGTGCTCGCCTTCTACCCGGGCGACGACACGAAGGTCTGCACGAAGCAGCTGTGCGAGTACTCGCAGCGGATCGACGAGCTGACCGGGATCGGCGACGCCGCGGTGGTGGGGATCTCCGCCAAGGACGTCGCCTCGAAGGAGCGCTTCCGCGACAAGCACGGCCTGGCCGTGCCGCTGCTCGCCGACCCCGACCGCCGCGTCGCCGCCCTCTACGGCGCCAAGGCCCCCGTGATCGGCACGAAGCGCAGCACCTTCGTGATCGACGCCGCCGGCGTGATCCGCTGGCGCCACGACTCGGCGCTCGGCATCTCGTTCGTGCCGGTCGACGAGCTGAAGGCGCAGGTCGCCGCGGCGCAGGCGCCGACGCCCGCCTGACGGACTAGTGTCTGGGGGGCCGGATGCCCTCCGCCGCCCCCACCTCCGAGCGCCCGCTGGCCTGCATCGTCATGGCCGGTGGCAAGGGCACCCGCATGCGCTCCGAGCTGGTCAAGGTGCTGCACCCGATCTGGGGCCGGCCGCTCGTCGGCTGGGTGCTCGAGGCCGTCCGCGGCGCCGGCGCCGAGCGGGTCGTGGTGGTCGTGCCGCCGCGGGCGGCGCCGAGACCGCGGTCCAGCACGCCCAGCGCGGCACGGGCGACGCGGTCCGCTGCGCCATGCCCCGGCTCGACGGCTTCGCGGGCGACGTGCTCGTCGTCTCGGGCGACACGCCGCTTCTGACCGCCGAGCTCCTCGCCGACCTCGTGGCCGCCCACCGCCAGTCGGGCGCGCAGGCGACCCTCGCCACCTTCCGGCTCGACGCGCCGGGGGGCTACGGGCGCGTGCTGCGCGCGGGCGCCGGGGTGCGCGTCGTCGAGGCGCGCGACGCCAGCCCGGAGGAGCTCGCGGTGCGCGAGGTCAACGCGGGCCTCTACGTGTTCGCCGCCGATGCGCTGCGCCCCGCCCTCGACGGCCTCAGCACCGACAACGCCCAGGGCGAGCAGTACCTCCCCGACGTCCTGCCGCTGATCGCGGCGGCCGGCGGCACGGTGGACGCCGCCGAGATCGCCGATCCCGACCAGCTGCTCGGCGTCAACACGCGCGTCGAGCTGGCCGAGGCCGCGGCGCTCCTGCGCGATCGCCTCCTGACCGGGCACATGCTGGCGGGCGCCGGCATCGTCGACCCGGCCACCACCTACGTCGACGCCGACGTCGTGCTCGAGCCCGACTGCGTCGTCCACCCCTTCACGCACCTGCGCGGCTCGACGCGCCTCGCGTCGGGCGCCGAGGCGGGGCCCCACAGCGTGCTGACCGACAGCGTGCTCGAGGCGGGCGCGGTGGCCGGCCCGTTCGCGCACCTGCGCGCCGGCACGCACCTGCGCGCGGGCGCCCGCGTCGGCGCCTTCGCCGAGACGAAGAACGCCGACGTCGGCGCGCGCTCGAAGATCCCCCACCTCTCCTACGTCGGCGACGCCGAGATCGGCGAGGACACGAACATCGGCGCGGGCAACATCACCGCCAACTACGACGGCGTCGACAAGCACCGGACCGTGATCGGCAGCCGCGTCCGCACCGGCTCGGACTGCGTCTTCGTGGCCCCCGTCGAGGTCGGCGACGACGCGACGACCGGTGCGGGGTCCATCATCACGGATGACGTCCCGCCGGGGGCGCTCGGGATCGCCCGGGCCCGGCAGGTCGTCAAGGAGAACTACGCGCAGAGGAGGCGCGATGACTGACTCGAAGCTGTTCGACGTGCCCGCCGAGCTCGGCGCCCCCGCCTCCTGGCAGGAGCGCACCCCCTCGAAGCGGCTGATGATCTTCTCGGGCCGCTCGAACCCGGACCTCGCGCAGCGCATCGCGGACCGCCTCGACGTCGGCCTCGGCCAGGCCACCCTCAAGTCGTTCGCCAACGGCGAGATCTACGCCCGCTTCGAGGAGTCCGTGCGCGGCGCGGACGTCTTCCTCGTGCAGTCGTGCGTGAACCCCGTCAACCGCAACCTGATGGAGCTGATGATCATGGCCGACGCGGCCATGCTCGGCTCGGCCAAGCGCGTGACGGCGGTGATCCCGTGGTACCCGTACGCGCGCCAGGACAAGAAGAGCGCCCCGCGCGAGCCGATCACGGCCCGCCTGGTGGCGACGCTCCTGCGTTCCTCGGGCATCGACCGCGTCCTCACCATGGACCTCCACGCGGGCCAGGTGCAGGGCTTCTTCGACGGGCCCGTCGACCACATGACGGCGCTGCCGATGTTCGCGCGGCACTTCCGCGACATGGGCCTCTCCGGCGAGGGCACCGTCGTCGTCTCGGGCGACGCGGGCCGCGCGAAGCTGGCCACCCGCTTCGCCGAGATGCTCGACGCCGACGTCGCGATCATCGCCAAGCTCCGACCCGAGCACGGCAAGGCGCGCGTCGCCGCGATCATCGGCGACGTCGCCGGCAAGAAGGCGATCATCTCCGACGACATCATCGACACCGCCGGCACGCTCTGCGCGGGCGCCGAGGCCGTCAAGAACGCGGGCGCCACCGAGGTCTACGCGTGCGCGACCCACGCGATCATGTCCGACCCCGCGCTCGAGCGGATCCGCGACTCGGTCCTGCACGAGGTCGTCGTCTGCGACACCGTGCCGATCGACCCGCGCGCCCCCGACAGCCGCGTGCGCGTGCTGCCGGTCGACGGCATCCTCGCCCAGACGATCGACGAGGTCTTCCGCGAGGGCTCCGTGTCGAACCTGTTCGGCGGGGAGAACCAGCTCTTCTAGGCGCGCCCGCACCGACGCCGCCGGCGCGCTGACGCGCGGCCGCGGGGGTTTGCCTATAGTTCGCCGGCCTTTCGCAGGAGCCGACTGACCCATGTCCGACACGACCATCCAGATCACGAAGCGCGAGGCCGCCTCGACGCGCGCGAACCAGCGCCTGCGCAAGCAGGACGTGATCCCGGGCGTGCTCTACGGCCAGGGGCGCGAGCCGCTGCCGATCCAGGTCGAGCGCGTCACGCTGCGCGCCGCCTTCGCCGGCGAGTCGGGCCGCAACGCGATCCTCTCCCTCGTCATCGACGGCGAGAAGGAGCCGGTCAACGCGATCCTCAAGGCGATGGAGATCGACCGCGTACGCGACCGCGTCACGCACATCGACCTGATGGCGATCTCGATGACCGAGACGATCACCGCGTCGGTGCCGGTGCACCTGGTCGGCGAGGCCGAGGGCGTCAAGCTCGACGGCGGCATGATCGAGCACTCGCTGCACGAGGTGCTCGTGTCCGCGCTGCCGGGTGCCGTGCCGACGGAGATCGTCGTCGACGTCTCGATGCTCAAGATCGGCCACTCGCTGCACGTCCGCGACCTCGTGGCCACCGGCGACTACGCGTTCGCCGGCGACCTCGACGCCACCGTCTGCTCGTGCGTCGTCACGCGCGCCGCGATGGCGATCGCCGACGGCGGCGAGGAGGGCGAGGAGGGCGCCGAGGCGGCCGCGGAGGGCGAGGCGCCCGCCGCCGAGGCCGGCGGCGCAGACGACGCCGGCGAGTAGCCCGTGGGCTACGTCGACGCCCTGATCGTCGGGCTCGGCAATCCCGGCAGCCGCTACGCGCGCACGCGCCACAACATCGGCTGGATGGCCGCGGAGCGCGTCGTGGAGGCGCACGCCGCCGCCTGGCGGAACCGCTTCAACGGCCGCTACGCGGAGACGCGGATCGACGGCACCGGCATCGGCGTGCTCACCCCGGAGACGTTCATGAACGACTCGGGCCGCAGCGTCGGCGCGTGCGTGCGCGAGCTGAAGGTGCCCGTCGAGGCGATCGTGGTCGTCTACGACGACATCGAGCTCGCGCCGGGCGTCGTCAAGGCGCGCTCGGGCGGGGGCCTGAAGGGCCACAACGGCCTGCGCTCCTTGGCGGACGCACTGGGCTCGCCCGACTTCCAGCGCGTGCGCTGCGGCGTCGGGCGGCCCGGTAAGGGCGACCATCGCGACGTCGCCGCGTACGTGCTGAGCGGCTTCGAGGACCACGAGGACCCCGACGCCCTCGCCGCCGAGGCCGCCGCCTGCGCGCAGGCGATCTGCGTCGAGGGCATCGACGCCGCGCTGGACCGCTGGCCCTGACCCGGGGCGGGGCGGCGGACCGCCGCCACGGGTAGGATTGCCCCCGTACACCGAGGCACCCACGGGAGGGCGGCATGGCGGTCATCGAGGAGCGGTCGTTCCGGCGCCAGGACGGCAAGGACAAGGTGACGGGACTCGGCCGCTACACGGCCGACCTCGGCATGACGGGTCTGACCCACTGCAAGTTCCGCTACGCGGGCATCGCGCACGGCCGCATCCGCTCGATCGACACGTCGAAGGCCGAGGCGCTGCCCGGCGTGTTCGCCGTCGTCACCCACGCCGACGTGCCGGACGTGCAGCACGGCGGCTACATCCAGGACCGCCGCCTGTTCGCGAAGGACTACGTGCGCTTCGAGGGCGAGATCATCGCCGCCGTCGCCGCCGCGAGCCCCGAGATCGCGCAGGCCGCCTGCGACCTGATCGAGGTCGACCTCGAGCCGCTGCCCGTGGTCAACGACATCGAGGCCTCGCTCGAGCCGGGCGCCCCGCTCGTGCACGCCGACTGGCAGGGCTACGGCGACGCCTTCGACATCGTCCGCGAGGGCAACGACGCCTGCCACACCTCGATCGTCCACGGCGACGTCGAGGCGGGCTTCGCGCAGGCCGACGAGGTCGTGCGCGAGCGCTACGTCGCCGACATGCAGCACGCCGCGCCGATCGAGCCGCGCGCCGTGATCGCCGAGTGGCACGGCGACCAGGTCACGATCTGGTCGTCGACGCAGGTGCCGTTCAACGCCCGCGCGGGCGTCGCGCACTGCCTCGAGATGCCCGAGAACGCGGTGCGCGTGATCGTGCCCCACCTCGGCGGCGGCTTCGGCGGCAAGTGCGAGTTCCACTTCGAGGCGCACGTCGCCGCCGTCGCCCGCAAGGCGAAGCGGCCGGCGAAGCTGGTCTTCTCGCGCCGCGAGGAGTTCATCGCCCCCGACCACCGTCGCGAGGGCATGGTGATCGAGATCGAGACGGGCGTGCAGCGCGACGGCACGATCACCGCGCGCCGCGCCCGCATCCTGATCGACAACGGCGCCTACACGGCCGACGCGGGCTTCTTCCCCGAGCTGGCCGGCATGCACGCGATCGGCCCGTACCGGATCCCCGCGGTCGACGTGCAGGCGCACCTCGCCTACACCAACCACCAGCCGTCCGGCTCGGTGCGCGCCCCCACCGCCCCCCAGGCGAACTGGGCGCTCGAGTCGCACATGGACGAGCTGGCCCGCGCGGTCGGCATGGACCCCCTCGCCTTCCGGCTGCACAACGTCGTCCGCGACGGCGACACGACGGCCACGGGCCAGGTCCTCGACCCGCACGGCGCGCCGCAGTGCCTCGAGGCCGCGGCCGAGATGATCGGCTACGGCCGCGACCTGCCCGAGGACGAGTCGATCGGCATCGCGATCGGCTGGTGGCCGTCGTTCGGCTCCTCGTCCGGCGCCTACGTGAAGTTCAACGGCGACGGCTCGGCGACCATCGTGACGGGCGCCCAGGAGTGCGGCTCCGGTGCCGTGATGGCGCTGCCGCGCCTCGCCGCGGCGGAGCTCGGGATGCGCCCCGAGGACTTCTCGATCGTCTACCAGGACACCGAGGCCGGTCCGTACGACATGGGCTCGTCCGGCTCGCAGACGACCTTCAACAACGGCCGCGCGGTGATCCAGGCCGCCCGCGTCCTGCGCGAGCGCCTGCTCGACATGGCCGCGGAGAAGCTCGAGGCCGCGAAGGGCGACATCGAGCTCGCCGACGGCATGGCCCGCGTCAAGGGCTCGCCCGACAAGCACGTCCTGATCTCCGAGCTCGCCGCCGAGGCGACGGGCGGCGAACAGCTGCTGGCCGCCGGCTCGGGCGACGTGCCGCAGGCCCCCGAGGTCGAGGGATCGGCCTGCGTCGGCCGGATGGGCATGGACTCGTGGGTCGCCCCCACGTTCTTCTGCCACGCCGCCCACGTCAAGGTCGATCGCGAGACGGGCGTCGTGCGCGTGCTGCGCGTCGCCGCGGCGCACGACTCGGGCACGATCGTCAACCCGATCGGCGCGGAGGGCCAGATCGAGGGCGGCGTCGTGATGGGGATCGGCCAGGCCCTGCTCGAGGGCTCGAAGATCGGCGAGGACGGCACCATCCTCAACCCGGGCCTGCTCGAGTACAAGCTGCAGACGATGTCGGACGCGCCGCCGATCGACATCGCCTTCGTCGGCCCCGCCGCCACGGACGGCGGCCCGCACGGCGCGAAGGGCATCGCCGA
>JBMTER010000041.1:0-11278 GCA_049433345.1 Gaiellales bacterium
CGGCCGGATCGTCCAACCGGGCCGCTCGAAGGTGTACCGCGTGCGCAAGCGCGACCGCGGCGCACGGATCACGGGCACCGTCACGTGGCGGAATAGCGCGGGCACCGTCAGTCGCAGGCTCGCCGCGGTGCGGATCGCCAGCTAGGCCCGCCTAGTCGCGCGTCAGCGGCTTGTACTTGATCCGGTGCGGCGTGTCGGCGTCGGCGCCGAGCTGGGCACGGCGGTGCTCCTCGTACTCGGCGTACGAGCCCTCGAACCAGGTCACCTGCGAGTCGCCCTCGAAGGCGAGGATGTGCGTGGCGATGCGATCGAGGAACCAGCGATCGTGCGAGATCACCACGGCGCAGCCGGGGAAGTCGTTGAGGGCGACCTCGAGCGCGCGCAGGGTGTCGACGTCGAGGTCGTTGGTGGGCTCGTCGAGGAGCAGCAGGTTGCCGCCCGAGCGCAGCAGCTTCGCGAGGTGGACGCGGTTGCGCTCGCCGCCCGACAGCTTGCCGACGGCCTTCTGCTGGTCCGAGCCCTTGAAGTTGAACGAGGCGACGTAGGCGCGGCTCTGGATCTCGCGCGTGCCGACGTTGATCAGGTCGTGCCCGCCGGAGATCTCCTCCCAGACGTTCTTGTCGGGGTCGAGGTCGGCGCGGCTCTGGTCGACGTAGGCGAGCTGCACCGTGTCGCCGATCGCGAGCGCCCCGCCGTCGAGCTCCTCCTGCCCCGCGATCATCCGGAACAGCGTGGTCTTGCCGGCGCCGTTGGGGCCGATGATGCCGACGATGCCGTTCGGGGGGAGCGTGAACGAGAGGTCCTCGATCAGCAGCCGATCGCCGAAGCCCTTGCGCAGGTGCTCGGCGTTGACGACGACGTCGCCGAGGCGCGGGCCCGCCGGGATGTGGATCTCGACGGTGTCGAGCTTCACGTTCTGCTCCTCGGCGAGCATCTTCTCGTAGGCGGCGAGGCGGGCCTTCGACTTCGCCTGGCGGGCCTTCGGGCTGGAGCGGACCCACTCGAGCTCGCGCGCGAGGGTGCGCTGGCGCGCGGAGGCCTGCTTCTCCTCCTGGGCGAGGCGGGCCTGCTTCTGCTCGAGCCACGACGAGTAGTTGCCCTCGAAGGGCAGCCCGTGGCCGCGGTCGAGCTCGAGGATCCAGCCCGCCACGTTGTCGAGGAAGTAGCGATCGTGGGTGACCGCGATGACGCAGCCCGGGTAGTCATGCAGGAAGCGCTCGAGCCACGCGACGGACTCGGCGTCGAGGTGGTTCGTCGGCTCGTCGAGGAGCAGGAGGTCCGGCGAGGAGAGGAGCAGCCGGCAGAGCGCCACGCGACGACGCTCGCCGCCCGACAGCTTCGAGACGTCGGCGTCGCCCGGCGGCAGGCGCAGGGCGTCCATCGCGACGTCGAGCTTGCGGTCCATGTCCCAGGCGTCGGCCTTCTCGATCTGCTCCTGGACGCGGCCCTGCTCCTCGAGCAGCTCCGCCATCTCGTCGTCCGACATCGGCTCCGCGAACTTCATGCTCAGCTCCTCGAAGTGCTTGAGCAGGTCGCGCAGCTCGCCGAGGCCGTCCTCGACGTTGCCGCGCACGTCCTTCGTCTCGTCGAGGTCGGGCTCCTGGGAGAGGTAGCCGACGCTGGCGCCGGGCGCGAGCTTGGCGTCGCCCGAGGAGGTCTCCTCGAGGCCGGCCATGATGCGCAGGAGCGTCGACTTGCCGGCGCCGTTCGGGCCGAGCACGCCGATCTTGGCCCCCGGGATGAAGGACAGCGAGACGTCCTTGAGGACGTGCTTGTCCTGCCCGTGGTACTTGTTGACCCGGTGCATTGTGAAGATGTACTGCGCGCTCATCGCCGGCAACATACCCTCGAGTCGATGCGCGTGCAGCCGGAACGCCGTCCGACCCTGGACGTGCCGAGGCGAGCCGACGCCCCTAGCCGCGCGCGGCGAGTCCGCGCTGGGAGAGCTCGCCCGCCAGCCACGCCGTGTACACGACCCGACCCCGCGTACGCAGGTGGTTCGGGTCCGAGTAGCCGCCGTCGTAGAGCTCGGCCAGGACCTCCTTCGGCGGTACGAGCAGCGGAGCGCCGAAGCGACGCTCGAAGTAGCGCTGGAAGCGCGGGCTCGTCGGCGCCTCCATGTAGCGCGGCAGCAGGACGAAGTAGATCGCGAGCCCACGCGCCTGCGCGTAGGCCACGGCCTCGTCGATCGTGGCGCGCGCCGACTCGCCATTCGCGTTGCCGATCGGCCAGAAGCGCTCAGGCTGCCGGTCCCACGACCCGTGCCGTGCCTCGACGCGCTCGGCCCAGGCCGCGAGCGTGCGCTCCCGCAGCGGGAAGTCGGCTCGCCGGCACGACGATCGCCCGGTCGTCGATGCGCGCACCGCCGCGTTGCCATCGGCTCGACCCGTGACGAGCCGATCGACGGCGAAGTCGAGCCGCCGGACACCCAGCGCCAGCACGTGCCGGACCCGCAGGAAGAGCGGCTCATTCGGCTTCGTGCGCTGCGTGGCGACGAAGCGGCTGATCGGCACCAGCGCCGCGTGCTCGGGGTGATAGCCGTAGTAGCGCTGCATGCGCAGCACGATGTCGCTCTCGCGCGAGTACTCCATCACGATCGTGCCGCGGATGCCCCGCGCCGCGTCGGCGTCCAGCACCTCCTGCCACTGCTGCTGGGGCCCGCGGAAGCCCCGCCCGAGGTTCACGGCCACCGCGCCAGGGCCCAGCGCCGCCTCGAGCTGGGCGGCGCCGATCCCCAGCCGCGTCCGCGACGTGCCGACCACCGCAAGATCGATCGGACCCGTCGCGCCGTAGATCGCGCGGTACACGCACGGCAGGCTGGCGTAGCGCACGTGGGGACGGTCCGACCACGCGACCAGGAGGGCGATCGCCGACAGCTCGGCGACCAGCAGGAGGCCTGCGGCGATGCGGATTCCACGGATCAGGTGCACCGTTGAGAAGGCCGCGCTCGGCCGGGGGCCGTGCAGGCGGGCCGTCCCTCACCCTGCCACAGGCCCGTCCGTCACGTCCCACCGCGGTCGATGTGGACCCTCAGGCGGTCGCGATGCCGCACTCGCGGACGGCGTCCGCGAAGGGGGCGGCGAGGCCGACCGTGAACGGCCCGAAGATGCCGTAGACGGCGCTCGCCTCGTCGTAGCGCATCTCGTAGACGATGTCCTTGATCGCCTTCGGGTCGTCGGCGAAGAGCGTCACCTGCCACTCCCAATCGGACAGGCCGGTGGCGGCGGTGATCATCTGCGACACCCGCCCCCGGAACGTGGCGCCGAGGCGGCCGTGGCCGCCCATCAGCCGGCGGCGCTCCTCGAAGTCGAGGGCGTACCAGTTGGCGCCGACCTCCCGGCTCTTGCTCATCGGGTAGATGCAGACCACGCGGGTGTCGGGCAGGTCGCGGGGGTGCAGGCGCCCCTCGCGCAGCTCGGCGACGTTCGGGTTGTCGGGGTTGATGTACTCGGAGGCCTCGGTGATCGAGACCATGCTCTTCTCGGGGACCTCGACGAGCACCTGGCCGAGGTCGGTGGCCAGGAGGTCGCGGTGCAGGCGGTGCAGGCGCGCGAGGTCGGGGTGCAGCGCGATCAGGCCGAGGTCCGCGCCGGCGCCGACGACGCTGAAGCTGATCAGCTGCGCATCGGGCTCGGCGAGGAACGCCTCGACGAGCGCTTCGGCCTCCGCGAGGTCGACCTCGTCGGTGCGGTCACCCGCGATCGCGAAGACGAGGTGCAGGACCGCCCAGCCCTCGGACGGGATGGCGGGAGAGTCGGCGATGCGGGGCACGGCGTCAGGGTAGCCGGACCCGGCTAGCCCTCGAGCAGGCGGCGCATCTCGTCGATCTCCGCCCGCTGCGCCTCGTCGATCGAGGCGGACAGCTCGGCGACGCGGGGGTCCTCCCCGCGCTCGGCGATGTGCGAGGCCATCACGAGCGCGCCCTCATGGTGCTCGATCATCCCCTCGAGCCAGAGCCGGTCGAAGGCGGCGCCCTCGGCGGCCGCGAGCGCCTGCAGCTGCTCCTCGGACAGCATGCCCATGCCGGCATGCCCGTCCGACATGTGGCCGTCGCCCGCGGCGGGGGCACCCCACTCGCCGAGCCAGGCGCGCATGTCCGCGATCTCCGCGGCCTGCGCGGCGCGGATGCGGCGGGCGAGGTCCTGCACCGCGGGGCTCGCGCCACGCGCCGGATCGAGCGCGAGGTCGGCCATCTCCACGGCCTGCTGGTGGTGCGGGATCATCTCCTGCGAGAACATCACGTCGGCCTCGCGCCCCGTGCCCATCTGCGCCGCGTCGTGCGTCATGCCCTGGTCGTCGCCGTGGTGGTCGGCCATGTCGTGCGAGCCGCCGCAGGCGGCGATCGGCACGGCGCCGAGCGCGAGCACGCAGACGGTCGCGATCGAACGCAGCCACGGGCTCACGCCGCGCATCCTACCCCCGGCCCGCGGGCGCGCGGTGGGTCGGCGACCCCGTCAGGCCCCGGCGGCGAGTCGCACGGCGATGGCGTCCGCGAGGACGTCGACCGCGTCGAGGCAGACCGCCTCGTCGGAGTGCTCGGCCGGGTTGTGGCTGAAGCCGTTCGGGCTGCGCGTGAACACCATCACGCTCGGCACGCCGGCGAGGGCGAGCGTGCCCGCGTCGTGGCCCGCATACGAGGGCAGGTCCATCGCGCTGACGCCGCGCGTCGCGGCGGCGTCGAAGAGCGCGGCGCGCAGGTCGTCGTCGAAGACGGCCGCGTCGTCGGTGGAGCGATGCTCGATGGCGACGTCGGGGAAGCCCGCCCGCAGCGCCTCGACGACGGCGTCGCGGGTCGCGTTGTCGAGCGCGCGGCAGTCGAGCGTGCCGTAGGCGCGGCTCGGCACCACATTGGTGCCGCCGGGCTCGACGAAGATCCGGCCGACGGTGGCCACCGCGCCGTCCCGGGCCTCGGCCTCGGCCTTCGCCGCCAGCACGAACTCGGCGGCGCGGACGAGCGCGTCGCGTCGGCCGAGCATCGGCGTCGTGCCGGCGTGGTTGGCCTCGCCACCCACCGTCCAGTCCCAGCGGCCGCGCGCCGACAGGCGCGTGGCGATGCCGAGCGACGTGTCGGCCGGCTCGAGCGCGAGGCCCTGCTCGACGTGGATCTCGTAGTAGGCGGCGAGCCGCCGGTGCCCGCCGGCGGCGGCGCTCGGCTGCGTCGGGCCGACGTCGCGGATGCGGATGCCGTCCTGGTCCGCCTTCTCGACCCAGGAGTCGTCGTAGGTGCCGACCATCATCCGCGAGCCGAAGACGGGGGCGTTGAAGCGCGATCCCTCCTCGTCCGCGAAGGAGATCACGGCGAGGCGCTCGGCGCCCGGCAGGCCCGCGGCCCGCAGCGCCAGCACCGCGACGAGCCCGGACACGACCCCCTGGGCCCCGTCGAAGGCGCCGCCCGACGGCACCGTGTCGAGGTGCGACCCGGTCGCGATCAGGCCGTCCGCGGGTGCCGCGGGATCCGTGATCCAGAGGTTGCCGGCTGGATCGTGCACGCACGACATCCCCGCGGCCTCCGCGACCGCGACGACCTCGCGCTCCGCAGCCCTGAGCTCGTCCGTCCACGGCGGGCGCGTCCAGCCCGCCTCGCCCTTGCCGTGCGCGTTGACGGCGGTGAACAGCCGGCGGTAGAGGTCGTGATCGGTGGCGATCATCAGAGGGCGTTCCAGAGCGCGCGCACGCCGACGGTCAGCCACGCGTTCGCGGTCCAGACGATACCGGCGGCCGCCAGCGCGGCGAGCACGACGCCGCCGAGGGCGAGCAGGAAGCGCACGCTGACGCTGCCCGAGCGGACGCGGTTGCGGGTGCACCAGAGCGCGAGCACCGCGACGGCGAAGCAGGCGAGCGCCGCACCCGCGACGACGGCGAGGGCCGCGCCGGCCGAGACGGCGCCGAGCGGGCGATCCGCGACGACGCCGCTCCGGGACACCGACGCGCCGGCGACGACGCCGAGGCCGATGGCGGTCACGGCGATGGCGAGCACGATCACCCCGAAGCGCATGGCCCCGAGGCGCACGCCGGGCCGCGGCGGCTCCGCGGCGGGCGCGACCATCGTCTCGGGGATCTCGTCGGCCGTGATGCGCGTGGTCTGGGCGCCATCCTCGTCGGTCAGGGTCGGCGCGTCGCCGGCCAGGACGCGCGCGACGTCCGCGGCGCGCGGGCGCCGCTCGGGCGCGCGCTGCAGGAGGTCGAGGATCAGCGCCTCCGCCCCGGGCGGCAGGTCCGGGACGTGGGCCGACGGCGGCGGCGGGTCCTCGTGCATGCGGCGCATGCCGATCTCGATGCGGTCGGGCCCCTCGAAGGGCAGGACGCCGGTGGCGAGCTCGTAGAGGATGCAGCCGAGCGCGTAGAGGTCGGCGCGCTCGGTGACGTCGAGCCCCGCCGCCTGCTCGGGCGCCCAGTACTCGGGGCTGCCGACGCGCGAGCCGTCCGCCGTGATGTCGGGATCGTCCGCGGAGCGGCGCAGCACGTCCGCCAGGCCGAAGTCGGCGACCCGCAGCTGGCCGTCATCGCCGTAGAGCACGTTGCCGGGCTTGAGGTCGCGATGCGTGACACCCTGCTCATGCGCGTGGGCCAGGCCACGGCTGATCGCGAGGCCGATCTGCGCGACCTCGGGCCAGGGCAGCGGCGCCTCCTGCGCACGCCGTACGAGCGTGCCACCGCCGCAGTGCTCCTCGACGATGTACGGGGCGGGTGCGGTGTCGTCGAAGTCGAGCACGCCGACCACGTTCGGGTGGCGCAGCTGGGCGAGCGTGGTCGCCTCGCGCTCGAAGCGCCGGCGCGCCTCCGGATCCTCGGCCACCGACGGGTGCAGCATCTTCACGGCCACGACGCGATCGAGCCGGAGATCCCGGGCCCGGAACACCTCGCCCGTGCCGCCGCGGCCGAGCGACGCCTCCAGGCGGTAGCGGCCGCCGAGGTCGGTCATGCGGCGAAGCCTAGGCGGCGTCGGCCGCGGGACCCGGCTCCTCGGGCAGGATCCGGAGGTCGGGAGGCGGATCGCCGTACGGGACGCGGTCGGCGCCGATATCGACCCGCTCGATCGCCTCGAGGTGCCGCTCGAGCACGAGGCGGGCGCGCCGCATCACCTGGTCGTAGCGCGCCACGGCCTCCTTGGGTACGAACTCGCGGCTGGTGGCGCCGCAATCGGGACAGCGCAGGTCGATCTCCCAGAGGTCGTCGCCGAGGCGGCGCCACTGCACGGGCTGCACGAGCCGGGAGGGGCAGGCGCGACAGACCTCGAGGGCCGTGTCCGCGTTGCCGGTGAGCCGGTCGGGGCGGTCCATCTGCCGGGAAGGCTAGGGCGCCGTCCGGACGGAGTCCCGACGCTTCGCCGGTATCCTCCGCGGGCTCGCCCCCATCGGCTAGCGGCCTAGGCCTCCGCCCTTTCACGGCGGCTACGCGGGTTCGAATCCCGCTGGGGGTACTGCAGCGACGGGCTTCGCTGGGGTAAGCCCCTACTATTCGCCCTATGCGGCGGATTGACCGAGCGATCTTCCCGGTGGCCGTGCTGTGCAGCCTCGCCGTCGGTGCGGCGATCGCGCCCCACGCCCGCGCGGTCGACAGCCGCAATATCTCCGTCATCGAGAACTTCCCGACGAATCTGAAGACGGGATCATCGTCCACGAATGGATCATGGGCCTATCTCCTGGACACACCGTTGTGGCCCGGAACCAACACCTGCGAAGTGGATGGTGGCGCACCACGGCCGTGCAGTTGGGTCATCGAGATGCGCGTCGCCACCGGCAAGACGGGAACCCTGAAGGTGACGCAGACACGCGCGGACGGCTCGGTCACCGTGGACTCCGCATCGTGGGTGCATTCCCCCAAAACCAGGGATTCGGGGCTCGCGCCGCAGGCGTACTGCCAGCTCACGACCGGGCCGGTGAAAGCGGTCTCCGACTGGTACAGCACGCAGGACGTGACGACGCTCTGGGGCGTCTACAACGACCGTCCCACTCCGATCGACCTCAGCGGACGGAACGCCTACGCGGATCCCACCCTGAACCCGTCGAACCCGACGGTCTACCGCGCCGGAACGGTGTCGAGCTTCCTCTATGACGGGAGGACCGGTCGCTTCAACCCGATCTACAGCCCGTTGCCGCAGACGCCGCCCGTGTTCGCCCCGGGCGAGAGCGCTCCCTTCCCGACCGCGACGGTGACGGGCATCGTGAACGGCATCCAGGACCGCACCCCGTCGATCCGCATCAGCAACGGCATCGATTCGCTCGGCGTCGACGTACCGAACAACTACGCCTCCTGCTTCCGAGTGATCTCCCCGTCCACGATCATCGACAACGGCGACGGCTCCTACAGCGCGACGTTCGGGTGGGTGAACCTGATGGGCGATCCGCTGTCGATCCGCGCCGGTGCCTCGGGGCCATGGGGCATGGGGACGATGTTCGGGCATGCGACGCGTCGCATCGGACTCGAGAACCAGCTGCGGACACCGAGCGGATCCTCGATCGACGATGCGGGTCAGCCGACGTACTTCCCCGCCTCGTCACTCGGCACGTGGACGTACACGTGGAAGGACGACGGGTCCCTCTACCGCTCCACCGACGCCGGAAAGGACCCGGTGCTGCCCTTCGAGTGGCGCATCGCCGGCGAGACCGCCGGGTTCTACGTGCGCCGATCACTGGCAACCCATCACACCCAGGCACCGACGCCGATCTCGCCGTTCACGCACATCGATCCGTCCACTCCCGCGACGACGCCGGCGATTCCCATCGCCCTTCCGAGTCGTTCCGGCGACGGCACGACCACGGCACCGACGTCCCTGTCCGGAAGCCACTCCGGCGCGGCCACCACGACCACCCTCACGCTCGGGCGAACACGCCCGCGTGCGCCGATCGCGAAGGCGCGCCAGGTCGTGCGCGTCGACTACACCATCCGCAACGCGGGAAGCTCAGAGGCCATCGGGGGAGAACTCTGCGAAACCGTGCCTCGCGGAACGATCGTCCTCGCCGCACCCGGACGCCATCGGGTCAGCGCTCGGCGCTACTGCTGGGCGAGTCACCGCCTTGCCGCAGGCAGCGCGGTCCAAGGCCACCTCCTGGTCCGCTTCCCGGCGCATCTCGCCGGTCGGGCGGCGAGAATTCGGGTCACCGTGAAGTACGACAACGCGACGCGCGTCACCCGGACGCTGACCTACGGGGTGCGGGGCGGTCGCGGCGAACCCGTCACCGGCTGACCGCCGAGCGGCCGACACCCGACCGGCGCTACCCTTTGCCCCGGCGACGCCAACCCGGGCGCCGCACCCCCGCCATGCAGCGGCTTCTCCTCAGCAGCACGATCGCGGTGTGCGCGACGATCGCCCTGGTCCTCGTTCCGGGCGCCGGCGCCGCGAGCCGCGCCGAACTGCTCGCCGACCGCTTCACGTCGGCCGAGGCGCCGCTGGTCTTCCCGAAACGCGCGGGACGGGTGCCGGGCGAGCAGGTTCGCGGCGTTCCCCCCGAGCGCCTGACGCAACGTCAGGTGCGGCTCCTGATCGACGCCGCCGCGATCCGACTCGGCATCCCCGCCCGCGTGATCGACCGCGTCCGGCCCGGGCTGGTCCGCACCGCGATCGGCGAGTCCGACCTGCGCCCGGGGCTCGTGCAGCAGCAGATGGACGCCAACGGGGCCTACCCGAACCGCGCCCGCGGTCTGTTCCAGGTGGTCCCCGGCCTGTTCCGCGGGGCCCGCGTCCCCGGCCACGACAACATCTTCAACCCGTACGACAACGTGCTCGCCGCGATGCTCGTCTTCTGGACGACGCCGAGCCGGCGCGGCGAGTTCGCATCGACGCGCGGCGACCACGTCGACTCCTGCGGCCGCCGCGTCGAGGCGAGGCGCCGCCCCCGCTGCGCCCTCCCCGGGATCTGGCCGCAGTCGACCGGCTGGAGCGTATTGCGCTTCACCCCGGCGCGGAACCCGTACCTGACGGACGCGCAGCGGCGCTTCGCCGATCGCCACTCGCCCTGGCGCTAGACGCAACCGGCGTCCAGATCGAGCGGCCGCCATGCCCCGACGCGCACGCGGCCACCCACGACGGCTAGAATCCGCGCGATGCGCGTGGGCCTGCTCCATCCGCTGCTCGTGGTCGCCGCGTTCGCCACGGCGCTCGTGATGGCGCCCGCCGCGCTCGCCGAGGTCCGCTACGCGTCGCCCACGGGAACGGGCAGCACCTGCACCCAGGCCGCGCCGTGCAGCCTCGCGACGGCGCTCACCGACGACCGGGCGGGCTCCGCCGGCGTCGACCCGGGCGACGAGATCGTCGTGGGCAATGGCTGGTACGACTACCCGAGCGGGCTCGTCGTCACCACCGGGAACCTCGACATCCACACGGGGATCAACGCGTATCCGTCATGGTCGCGGGACAACAGCGCGATCATCGGGGTCGGCGGAACCTCCGGCCTCGTCATCGCCGGCAACGGCACCAGAATGCGCGACCTGACGGTGCTGGGCTACGCCACGGCCACCTCCTCGGCGCTCACGCTGCGGGCAGACGGGATGCCCTCCCTCCAGCGCCTGAACGTCTTCAACAGCGCCCAGGGCGGCTGGGCCTGCTCGATCGAGGGCTACGGCATCACCATCACGTACGCGCACTGCCGCGGATCACGCGGCCTGCGCGTCGTCTACGACGAGCGCGTCGTGGACGGCTCGGGCACCCTGGTCACCTCGAGCACGCCCCGGGAGGTCACCCTCCAGCAGATGCTGATCACCGCATGGGGGTCGAACGCCGACGGACTCTCGGTCGTGGCGCTCGACAGCGCCGACCTGCGCGTGACCGTCACCAACTCGGTCATTCGCGGCGCCGACGCCGTCGGGTCGGTGGACGTCAGGGCCGCCGCACAGAACAGCGACCCGCGCGGGGTCAACCGGGCCCGCGCCCGGGTGACCCTGCGCTCCTCGAACTTCCGATCACGCGCACCGGTCATGGCCACCACATCGGTATCGGTGACCGCGCCGACCGAGAACCTCAACCAGTCCTCGGATCCGCGGCTCGACGGCTCCTGGCGACCTCGCGCCGACTCCCCGCTGATCGATCGCGGTTCGCTGTTGGCGACCGGCAACACCTCGGCGGACCTCGGCGGTGGCCGTACCCCGATCAACGGCAGCCGCGACATCGGGGCGTACGAGTACGACCCGGGCGCGCCGCCGGCGACCCCGGCGGCAGTGAGAGGCGCGGGCCTGCCCCCCCCTCCTCTACCCTCTCCCCCCCCTCTCTGCCTCTCTCTGCCTCTCTCTGCTCTCTCTCCCTCTCTGTCCCTCTCTGCCTCTCTCTCTGCCTCTCTGTCTC
>JBMTER010000042.1:0-11084 GCA_049433345.1 Gaiellales bacterium
CCACGCCCTGGAGTTGCTCGCAGAGCATCCGGGCGTCTTCGGGGGAGCAGAGGAAGATCAGCACCATGTCCTCGGCTACCTCCAGGGAGCGCGGCGGATTGTACCGCCAGGTCCCGTCCGCGGCGCGCACGGCCACGCCGCCGAGTCCGGTTCCGCGGCTCCTGTGCGGCCTCGGCCTGACCCTGCTCGGGCTGTTCCTCGCGATGCTCCTCTGGTTCGGGGTCGACGGCTCGATCGTCGGCGAGCGTCTGACGTCGGGCGCCCGCATCGCCTTCGGCGACTTCGCCGTCTTCCTGCCCGTCGTGCTCGTCGGCACGGGCGCGCTCGTCCTGCAGCGTTCGCTGCCCGCCACCTTCAAGCGCCGGCTGGCCGGCGTGCCGCTGATCCTGCTCGCGCTGCTGCTCGCGCTGTCGAACGACGAGACCACGGGACGGGCCGCGGAGAGCGCCGGCGGCTTCGTCGGCGGCAACCTGCACCGCCTCGTCGGGGCGGCCGCGGGCGACGCCGGCGTCCTGCTCGTCATCCTCGCGCTCGTGGTGACCGGCGTCGTCCTCGTCGCCGGCCAGAGGATGTCCGTGATGTGGCGCGCCTTCTGGGACACGGTCGTCGACCTCTACACGGCGGTCGTCGAGCGGATCGACGACGCCTCCGCCCGTCGCGCCCTCGCGCGCGAGGAGGAGGAGCGCCAGGCCCTGATCGAGCAGCGCGAGGCCGCCAAGGCGCGTCGCGCGGAGGCCGCCGCGCTGAAGGCCCAGCCCGAGGAGGTCGTGTTCCCGGAGCCGGTGCACGAGCTGTGGGGCGAGGATGAGGCCGCCGAGCCGACGCCCCTGCCCGAGCCGACCCGCGAGCCGACAGCGGAGCCCCTGGCCGAGGAATCGTGGGAGGAGCCCGTCGCCGAGACGCCCGAGAGCGTCTTCGCCGACGCGTCGGGCGAGCCGACGATCGACCTCTCCGCTGGCGCGCGTCCGCGGCGGCTGCACAAGGACTACAAGCTGCCCGACGCATCAGTCCTGTCGAAGTCGACCGCGGCCGAGGTCGAGCAGGCCGCCCTCGACCGCATGGGCCAGACCCTCGTCGAGGCCCTCGAGAGCTTCGGCGTCAAGAGCCGCGTGATCGGCACCGTCTCCGGCCCGCGCGTCACGCGCTACGAGATCCAGCTCGCCCCCGGCACGAAGGTCGGGCGCGTGTCCGCGCTCAAGGACGACCTCGCCTACGCGCTGGCCACGACCGACATCCGCATCCTGGCCCCGATCCCGGGCAAGCAGGCCGTCGGCGTCGAGGTGCCGAACGCCTCCCCGAACCTCGTCACCCTCGGCGACATCCAGGCCGGCTTCCCCGGCGGCTCGAGCCCGCTGACGGTCTGGCTCGGCAAGGACATCTCCGGCAACCACGTCCACGCCGACCTCGCGAAGATGCCGCACGTGCTGGTCGCCGGCACCACGGGCTCGGGCAAGTCGGGCTGCCTCAACGCGATGCTGGTCTCGATCCTGCTCAACGCCTCGCCCGACGAGGTCAAGATGATCCTGATCGACCCCAAGCGGGTCGAGCTGAACCACTACGAGGCGATCCCGCACCTGTTGACGCCCGTGGTCACCAACATGAAGAGCGCGGCCGCCGCCCTGATGAACGTGGTCGGGGAGATGGAGCGCCGCTACGAGAAGCTCGGCACGGCCCGCAGCCGCAACATCGTCGAGTACAACAAGGCCCGCATCGCCGAGGGCCGCGAGGACGACGCCCTGCCGTACGTGCTCGTCGTGATCGACGAGCTCGCCGACCTGATGATGGTCGCGCCCGCCGAGGTCGAGGACTGCATCATCCGCCTCGCCCAGAAGTCGCGCGCCGTCGGCATCCACCTCGTGCTGGCCACGCAGCGTCCGTCCGTCGACGTCATCACCGGCATGATCAAGGCCAACGTGCCGAGCCGCATCGCCTTCGCGGTCTCGTCGATGACGGACTCGCGCGTGATCCTCGACACCCCGGGCGCCGAGTCGCTGCTCGGCCAGGGCGACATGCTCTACCGCCCGATCGGCACGAGCCGCATCCAGCGCATCCAGGGCGCCTTCGTCGGCGAGGACGAGGTCGGCCTCGTCGTCGAGCAGTGCCGCCGCCAGGCCGAGCCCGAGTTCGAGGAGGGCTTCCTCGACATGCCGCAGTTCGTGCCGGGCGCGAGCGGCGCGGGCGAGGCCGACGACGACTCCGACCCCGACTCCGACCCGCTGCTCCAGGACGCCCTGATGGTGGTCTGCAATCACGAGACCGCGTCGGTGTCCCTGCTCCAGCGCCGCCTGCGCGTCGGCTACACGCGCGCCGGACGGCTGATCGACATGCTCGAGCGGCGCGGTGCGATCTCCGGCTACGAGGGCTCGAAGCCGCGCCAGGTGCTGATCACCGAGGCCGACATCCCGCGCCTGCTGGCCGGGGGCGGGGGCGCGGCAGCCGCGGCGCCCGCGAGTGGCGGCGACGAGCCGCCGTTCGCCACGGACGACGACTAGGGCCGCCCCACCGGCACCCGTGCGGCGCCGTCCCCGCGGGCCCGTCTGCGCGAAGATACGCGTATGAGCCCCTTCGCCGCTCGCCCCGCCCGGCCCGCGGGGCCCGGTCCCGTGCGCCAGTGGGCCGAGCCGATTGCGATCGGCCTCGCCGCGGTCGGCGTGATCGCGGGCGTCTTGTACTTCCTCGGCACGGCCGGCGTCTTCGGTCACGCTGCTCGTCCTCCTCGCCGCCGCCGTGCGCGGCTGGCGATACGGCTTCGTCAAGGGCACTCTCGGCGCGGGCCTGCCGATCGCGCTCCTCGTCGTCGCCGAGCTGGTGCGCCAGCAGCTGTCCGGCGACAAGGCCTCCGGCGTCGTCCAGAGCATCCTGATCGGCGCCAGCGTGATCCTCTTCATGGCCGGCATCGCGTTCCTGGCGAGCGCGCTGCGCGGCCGCTACCGGCGACCCCCGGCCGAGCGTCCGGCGGCTGAACCGGACTACACTCCGGGCAGCCCATGGCGCTCGTAGAGGAGCAGGGAGGGGCCCCGGACCGGGGCGGGTTCACGCGCTCGTCGCAGGCGCTCGCCGACGGCTGGCGCCGGCTCGGGCGCGTGGCCACGATCGTGGCCCTGATGGCCGCCCCGAGCCTGTTCCTGTGGGCCTACGTGGCGCAGCAGTGGAGCGCCCTCTGGAGCGTCCTCTTCACGGTCGGCTGCGTCGCCGTCGGCCGCGGCGTGATCGACGTCATCCTGCGCAAGCTCGTGCCGTGGCCGACCCTCTACGGCGACGACACGGACCGTCGTCGCGAGACCGACGCCCTCGACCGCAAGCGCGCCTGGTTCTGGTCCCGGCGGGTGCGCCTCGCGCTCTGGATCACCGCGATCATCAGCGTCCTCTTCGTCGTCCGCGCGGCGACCGCCTCGGCGGGCGAGACCGTGACCTGGTTCGGCACCTTCGGCTGGCTCGTCGACCAGCTGGGCGTCGTCTTCTCGAACCCGGCGATCCTGTTCCAGGTCGTCTTCGTCTTCTTCCTCTTCATCGGCAACTTCGCGATCCTGTTCGGGCCGCTTCTGGCGATGGGCATCACCCAGATCAAGGGCTTCGAGCCGGGTGACGCCGACTGGGGGGTGCGCCTCGAGGACGTGCGCGGCCAGGCCGAGCCGAAGGAGGAGGTGCGTCGCGTCGTCAGCCTGTGGCAGTCCGGCGAGGCCTTCGAGCGGGCCGGCGGCAAACGCGAGCGGGGCCTGCTCTTCCTCGGCGCGCCCGGCACCGGCAAGACGATGCTGGCGAAGGCGATCGCGACGGGCTTCAACTCGCCGTTCGTGTCGATCCCGGGCTCGGGCTTCGCGAGCACCTTCATCGGCATCGACGCCGTGCTCGTGCGCTTCCTGATGTGGAAGGCCAAGCGCCTGGCCCGCAAGTGGGGCGGCCAGTGCATCGTCTTCATCGACGAGATCGACGCCGTCGGCATGCGCCGCGCAAGCCTGGGCGGGGGCGGCATGCCGCGCCATGCGGGCGGTGAGCGGCCGCTCGCCTTCGAGGACCTCTTCGACGCGCCCAACGACGCCGTGCTCGAGACGACCGCCTGGCGCGAGAATCGCTTCGCCGACCGCGACCCCGGCTGGGCCGTCCAGCCGATGGCCCTTACGCGCGCCTACAACCGCATCGCCGCCTTCATGATCCCCGGCGGCATGGGTGGCGGCGGCTCGCTGGCGCTCAACCAGATCCTCGTCTCGATGGACGGCCTCGGCGCGCCGCCCTTCGGCAAGCGCTTCCTGACGAATCGCGTCAACACCATCCTCGACGCGCTCTACATCGTGCCGCGCCGGCTCGGGCGGATCCCGCTGCGCCTGCCGCGCCCGAAGCCCGCCGGCGAGCAGCTCTACTTCATCGGCGCCTGCAACGTGCCCCTCGAGGCGCTCGACCCGGCGCTCACGCGTCCGGGCCGCATGGGACGCCACGTCTGGTTCCGGACGCCGACGAAGCAGGACCGGATCGACGTCTTCGACCTCTACCTCGGCAAGGTCGCGCACGAGCCCGACCTCGACTCGCCGAAGCGCCGCGACGAGCTCGCCCGCATCACCAACGGCTACTCGCCCGCGATGATCGAGCAGGTCTGCTCGATGGCCCTGACCGTGGCCCACAACGAGGGCCGCGAGCGGTTCGGCTGGACCGACATCGTCGACGCCCTCACCACGGTCGAGTCGGGCACCGCCGTCGGCATCGAGTACGTGCCCGAGGAGACGCGCGCCGTCGCCATCCACGAGGCGGGGCACGCGGCCTGCGCGCACGTCTACCTGAAGGGCGCCGAGTCCACGCGCCTGTCGATCAAGATGCGCGCCGGCACCCTCGGCCACCACCAGGCCCTCGAGACGGAGGAGCGCTTCTCCTCGTGGCGCCACGAGGAGATGGCGCGGCTGATCTGGACGCTCGGGGCGATGGCCGCCGAGCACGTCTTCTACGGCGAGAACTCGCGCGGCGTCGCCGGCGACGTGATGAGCGCGACCGCGCGCTCGGCGTGGATGGTGGGGATGTGCGCGATGGGGCCGTCGCCGATCGAGCTCGGGCGCGCCTTCGCGACGCAGGCCGACGAGGACGAGGCGCGCCAGAAGGTGGCGGAGCGCTTCCAGCGGATCGGCGCCACGATCATGAACGGGGCGCGCCCGCCGGGCGATCCGATCTCGAGCGTCCTCTCCGACCCCGCGATGCGCCAGGACGCGGCCCAGATCATCGGCCAGGCCTACCTCGCCGCCTACCACGTGATCGTGCACAACCGCGACGGCGTGGAGAAGGTCGCCGACGTCCTCGTCGAGCGCCGCGAGATGCACGGCGACGAGGTGATCGAGCTGCTCGACGCCGTGCACCTCGAGATCCCCGAGGTCGACCTGACCGAGGAGTCGGCGTGGCCGAGGATCTGACGCCCGCCCGGCGCGAGGCGCCGGCGGTCGACACGGACCCCGTCGTCCGGCCCGACCCCGATCAGGTGCGCGGCGGGGAGGAGCCGATCGTCGAGCACGTGGCCGGCCGCGAGCGCTCGTACCGGGGGCGCTTCCTCATCGCCTACGGGATCCTCGGGGTCCTGGCCGGACTGGCCCTGATCGTCTTCCTCGCCTCCACGACCCTGTCGCGCCCCGACCCGGCCGCGGCGTGGTCGACCTTCGTGCCGGTGGAGACGGCGGACGAGACGCTGATCGCGTCGATCGCCGCCCACGTCGGCGCCCGCTACCGCCTGCCGGGCGGGGCGCAGCTCGTGGCCGTCACCGCGTCGCGGCCCGCGTGGGGCGGGGTGCCGCTCGCCGCGATCGCCGTGCAGCCCGACACGGGTGCCGTCGACCAGACGATCCGCGTGATCGAGGCCGGCGCGACCGTCTCGTACGTGCTCTGCGGCCTCGGCGAGCAATGCGCCATCGCCACCGGCCGGCCGAGCGTGGCCCGCGACCGGCTGCTGCGTCGCGAGGCCCTCGAGCTCGCCCTCTACACGTTCCGCTATGCGCCCGGCGTCGACACGGTGCTCGCCTTCCTGCCGCCGAAGAAGGGCTCGCCGCCCGATTCGGCGATGCTGTTCGAGAGGACGCAGTACGCCGAGCAGCTCGCGCGCCCGCTCGACCGCACGCTGCCCCCGGCGGTGCCCGCCGTGGACGCGATGCCGGTGGCCGAGCAGGAGGTCGTCGACCGCCTGACCGAGCCGCGCCGCTACGGGTACGAGATGCAGGAGCTGCAGGATGGCTCGCCGGTGATCGTCCTCGCCGCGATCGCGTGAGGCCCGACGACGCCCCGGCGCGCCTCAGGGCCGCCGCCGACCACCTCACCGCGCTCGGGCTCTACCCGGAGCCCGTCGACCCGACCGGCGTCCGCGTGATCCACGCGCCCTGGTTCTTCCGGGCTCCGCTCCTGCGGCGCTTCGACGGCTACGCCCTGCCCGACGCGATCCTCCTGCGCCGCCCCCTCGCCGAGACCTCCGACCAGCTCCTGCGCCACGAGCTCTGCCACGTCTGGCAGATGCGCCACCGCGGCGCCCGGATGCCGCTCTCGTACCTCGTCAAGCCGTACGCGCGCAACCCGTACGAGCGGGAGGCGCGCTGGGCGAGTCGCTGAGGCGGATGCCCCGGCGCGCGGTCGGCGCCGCGGTGTGGGCCGGGCCCATCAGCCGCACCGACATCGACCTCGACCTGGCCGCCTGCGCCGCGATGATGCGCCGGTTCGCCATCACGAACGTGGACGACGCCGTCAACACGGCGCTGCGCATGTGCGCCGACGCGCCGCTCAGCACCCGCGAGGCCCTCGCGCCTGAGGGTTCCGGCTGGATCGGCGAACTCGACGAGATGCGCGCACTGCGGACGACCTGACCCCACGGGCTCCGCGGGTGCGGATGCTGACGGATCCGCCCCCCTTGCCATAGTGCCCACGTGAGCTGGTTCGAGGCGATCCTGCTCGGCATCGCGCAGGGCCTGACCGAGTTCCTGCCGATCTCGAGCACGGGCCATGTGCGCGTGATCCCGGCGCTGTTCGGCTGGGACGACCCCGGCGCCGCGTTCAGCGCCGTCATCCAGCTCGGGACGATGGCCGCCGTCCTGATCTACTTCCGCGCCGACATCTGGCGCATCACCGTGGCCTGGTTGAAGGGCCTGACGAGCCGGGAGGCGCGCCGCACGCGGGACAGCCTGATGGGCTGGTTCATCGCGCTCGGCACCGTGCCGGTGGTGATCATCGGCCTCGCCTTCTCCGACCAGATCGAGACGACGCTGCGCTCCCTCTACGTCGTCGCCCTCGCCCTGATCGTCGGCGGCCTCGTGATGATCATCGTCGAGCGGCTCGCGACGCGCCTGCGCCCGATCGAGTCGGTGGGCTGGAAGGACGGCCTGGTCGTGGGCCTCGCGCAGGCCCTCGCCCTGATCCCCGGCGTGTCGCGCTCGGGCTCCACCATCGTGGCGGGCCTCGTGATGGGCCTCGACCGGGCCGCCGCCGCCCGTTTCTCGTTCCTGCTCAGCGTGCCCGCCGTCGTCCTCTCCGGCGTCTACCAGCTCAAGGACATCGGCGGGGCGAGCGACGCCGGCTGGGGCGTAACCCTCGTGGCCGCGCTCTGCGCCTTCGCATCCGGCTACGCCGCGATCGCCTTCCTCCTGCGCTACCTCGCGCGTCACTCGCTGCTCGTCTTCGCCCTCTACCGCTTCGCCTTCGGCGGCCTGATCCTCGCGCTGCTGTGGGGCGGGGTCATCGCCTGAGCGTCAGGCGTCGGGCGCGAGGCCCGCGTCCGCCAGCAGGTGACGCAGGTCGACGACGAGTTGGCGGTCGACCTCGTGGCGGCCCGGATCCCGGATCACCATCGTCTGCTCGCCGACGGTGATCTTGACCTTGCCGTTGTGCTCCTCGGCGACGGTGCCGACGGCCTCGAGCAGGTGACGCACCTCGCGCCAGTGGATGTTCGACGCCTGCTGGTGGTCGAACAGGTGCGCGAGCGTCGCGCGGTGGTGGTGGCTGAGGTGCTCCGTCATGGCCGTCTCCGGATCCGCGGGGTCGCGACCCACGATAGGCCCGCAGCGATCCGCCGTTCGCGGCGAAACGCGCAACGCGCGGAGCGAGCGTGATGCGCGGGTGCGTGACCGGCGTGCCACGCCCGTCCTCGGGCGGCCTCCACGCGGGCAGTCGGGCCCGCGCCGCCGGCCGCCGGCGCGCCCGGCCGGGCGGGAGCGGTACCCTCCGAGGCGAGGGGTCCGTAGCTCAGTGGATAGAGCACCAGGCTTCGAACCTGGCGGTCGCACGTTCGAATCGTGCCGGGCCCGTACGGCAGGATTCGACCGTGGCCCGGTGAACCTGCGAACCTACAGGCGCATGGACGACAAGACCAACACCGCGGACGATCGGCTGCCCCTGTCGGTGCCGCCCGTCAACATCGAGCCGCTCGACGACTGGCTGCACGTGCGTCCGTCCGTCGAGGAGGAGGGCACCGGCAAGCTCGTGCTGCCGGCCACGGTCTCGATGAACCGCCTCGAGCGCGTCGTCGTCCTTGCCGTGGGCGGCGAGGTGACGGACATCTCCGCCGGTGATCTCGTGCTGCTCCTGCCCGGCCACGCGGTCGAGTTGCGCGACAGCACGAAGATCGTGCAGCGCGAGCACGCCGTCGCGCGCGTCCGCGACTGACGCCTCGGGTAGCGTGGGGGCGTGATCGAGGTGCCCGATCCACAGGCCCTGCGTGGGCTCGCCGAGCATGCGGCACGCGAGACGGGTCGGCTGCTCCTGCAGCACGCCGAGCGCGGCCTGCGCGGCCTCGACACGAAGTCGACGGCGACGGACATGGTGTCGGACGCCGACCGCGAGGCCGAGGAGCTCCTGCAGGCGATCCTGCTGGACGCGCGGCCCCTCGACGGCCTGCTCGGCGAGGAGGGGGCCGGAGTGGAGGGCGTGACGGGCCTGCGCTGGGTCGTCGACCCGCTCGACGGCACCACCAACTTCGTGTTCGGCTACCCGCAATGGGCCGTCTCCGTGGCCGTCGAGGACGCCGACGGGCCGCTCGCCGGCGCGATCTACGATCCGTCCCGCGGCGAGCTCTTCTCCGCGCACCGCAGGGGCGGCGCGACGCTCGACGGAAAGCGCATCCACGTGCGCGCGACGACGGAGATCGGGCAGGCGCTCGTGGCCACGGGCTTCGGCTACTCGTCGAGGCGGCGCACGGCGCAGGCCGAGCAGGTCGCGCGCGTGATCGGCGAGATCCGGGACATCCGTCGCGGCGGCGCCGCGGCGATCGACCTCGCTTGGGTCGCCTGCGGCCGGCTCGACGGCTACTGGGAGTCGGGGCTCAACCCGTGGGACTGGGCGGCCGGCTCGCTGCTCGTGTCGGAGGCGGGTGGGCGGTGGTCGTGCGCGCCGGGCCCCCTGGATGCCGATCAGGCGATCGCCGCGTGCCCCGGTGTCTTCGATCACCTGTCGGCCCTCGTCGCCTGAGCCGGATCCCTAGCGCTCGCCCGATCCCGGGTGGCGTCGCCACGGCCCGCGCCGTAGGACCGGCGGCAGGGTCTGCCAGAGTCGTCCGCGCGGATGCGATCTGAGGTCGTCCTGCGTCTCCGGCGGCCGCCGCTGCGTGTGCGCGAAGTTGATCGGCGGGTGGTGCGTGTCGCGGTGCTCGGGGTCCCGCATGGCGGCCTCCTCGGTCGACGCGGCTCACGCTACGACCACGGTGGCCTCGGGGTGTGCGGACGCTCCGCCGAGCCGCCGTGGGTCGCCCACCGGGAGGGTGCGGCGCATCCGTGGCGTATGGTGTGTGCACGGGCCGCGCCGTTCGCGGCCCATCGCGGGACGTGCTGCCGAGTCCGGTCGCGCGTCATGACTCGGAAGGACGACATGCGATTCGAAGACTTCGATCTCCGCCCGGAGATCCTCAGGGCCCTCGCCGAACTCGGCTATCAGGAGCCCACCCCGATCCAGGAGGGCACGATGGACGCCCTGCTGCGGGACAAGGACATGATCGGCCAGGCCCAGACCGGGTCCGGCAAGACGGCCGCCTTCATGCTGCCGATCCTCGACCGCATCGACGAGGACTCGAAGGACCTGCAGGCGCTCGTCCTGTGCCCGACGCGCGAGCTCGCGCTGCAGGTCGCGGACGCCTCGCGCTCATTCGCGAAGTACCTCGACGGCATCGACGTGGTGCCCGTCTACGGCGGCGCCCCGATCGTCGACCAGATCGCGGCCCTCGGCCGCGGCGGCCAGGTCGTCGTCGGCACGCCGGGCCGCGTCCTCGACCTGATGCGGCGCGGCAAGATGCTGCTCGCCGACTGCCGGATGGTCGTCCTCGACGAGGCCGACGAGATGCTCTCGATGGGCTTCATCGACGACGTCCGCGACATCCTCAAGGCGACCCCGTGGGGCAAGCAGACGGCGCTCTTCTCGGCCACGATGCCCGACCCGATCAAGAAGCTCGCCGACGAGGAGCTGCACGCGCCCGAGCACGTCAAGATCGCCTCCAAGGAGATCACGGTCGACACGATCGAGCAGCGCGTCGCGTTCTGCGAGCCGAGGGACAAGCTCGAACTGCTCGAGCGCTTCCTCGCGGACGCCCAGCCGCGCTGCGCGATCGTCTTCGCGCGCACGAAGATCGGCACGCAGCGCCTCGCCGACGACCTCAAGCGCCGCGGCCACAAGGTGCGCGCCCTCCACGGCGACATGAGCCAGGGCTCGCGCGACTCCGTGATGATCGCGTTCCGCAACCAGCGCGTGCCCGTGCTCGTCGCGACCGACGTCGCGGCACGTGGCCTCGACGTCAGCCACGTCACCCACGTCGTCAACTACGAGCTGCCCGACGAGGCCGAGGTCTACGTGCACCGGATCGGCCGCACGGGCCGCGTCGGCCGCGAGGGCTTCGCGATCTCGTTCGTCTCCACCAAGGAGCGGCCGAAGCTCGACCAGATCGAGGGGCTGTTGAAGCGCAAGATCCAGGTCTGGGGCGAGGACGCCCCGCAGGTGGCGATCGCCGCACCGGTGGACCAGGCTGAGGCGGCTCCGGCCGACGCCGTGGCCGAGGCCCCCGGCGAGCACGCGCCCGCCACGGGCGAGGGGGCGGCCGCGGACGGCGACCAGCCGAGGCGTCGGCGCCGTCGGCGTGGCGGCCGCGGCGGCCGGGC
>JBMTER010000043.1:0-11076 GCA_049433345.1 Gaiellales bacterium
CGGCACCTGGAGATGGTCGGCCGCATGCGCGCCGCCGGCGCCCGCGTGCGGCTGGAGCCGGCCGAGCGGCTGCGGCTCGAGCGGATCGAGGTGCCCGGCGACATCTCGTCCGCGGCGTTCCTGATCGTGGCGGCCACGCTGATCCCCGAGTCGCGGATCTTCCTGCGCGGCATCGGCATGGGCGCGGGCCGCACCGGCATCCTCGACGTGCTCGAGCGGATGGGCGGGCGCATCGCCGTCTTCAACCGCCGCACCACGGACGCCGGCGAGCCCGTCGCCGACCTCGAGGTGGCCCACGCCGAGCTGACCGCGTCGTCGATCCGCCCGCAGGAGGTGCCGTCGCTCGTCGACGAGCTGCCGATCCTCGCGCTCGCCGCCTGCTGCGCGCGTGGCCGGACGCGCGTGCGCGGCGCGGAGGAGCTGCGCGTCAAGGAGTCGGACCGGCTGCAGAGCGTGCGCGACGCGCTCTGGCGGGTCGGCGGGCACATCGAGGTCGAGGACGACGGCTGGTTCATCCGCGGCGTGCCCGTGCGGGTCCGCGGGGGCACGATCGACCCGCACGGCGACCACCGCGTCGCGATGCTGGGCGCGATCGCCGGGCTCTACTCCGAGGAGGGCGTCACGATCACGGACCCGTCCGCGATCGACGTGTCGTTCCCGGGCTTCCGGGCGCTCGTCGAGGCGGCGACGGCGGTGCGGCGATGATCGTCACCATCGACGGACCGGCCGGCGCCGGCAAGTCGACCGTGTCGCGCGCCCTGGCCGCGCGGCTCGGCTACCGCTACCTCGACACCGGCGCGATGTACCGCGCCGTCACCCTCGTCGCGCTCGAGACCGACGGGGATCCCGTCGCGATCGCCGAGGCCGGCGCCTGGACGGCGCGGCTCGACGATCCCGCGATCCGCTCGGACCGGGTCGACGAGGCCGTCTCCGGCGTGTCGGCCCGGCCCGCGGTGCGCGAGGCCCTGCGCGAGCAGCAGCGCGCCTTCCTCGCGGAGGGCGACGCCGTCGCCGAGGGTCGCGACATCGGCAGCGTCGTCTGGCCGCAGGCCGAGCTGAAGGTGTGGCTCGACGCCTCGCCGGAGGAGCGCCGCCGCCGGCGCGCCGCCGAGCGCGGCGAACAGGCCGGTGCCGCCGCCCTCGAGCGGGACCGCCAGGACGCCGCCCAGACGATCGTCCCCGAGGGCAGCGTGCTGGTCGACACCGAGGGCCGCTCCGTCGACGAGGTCGTCGAGGCGATCGCGCGGCTGGTGGAGGAGCGCGCATGAGCGGCCCCGAGCTCGGCTGGGACGGCTTCCGGGTGTTCACGCCGGAGCGCACCTGGGGCCTCGCCTGGATCCTCGTGCGGCGCGCGATCCACGGCTTCTCGCGGGTGCGACTGTGGGGCCGCGAGCGGATCCCCAAGTCGGGCCCCGTGATCCTCGCCGCCAATCATCGCTCCTTCTACGACATCTTCGTGCTCGGGGCGAGCGTGAAGCGGCCGATCCACTACATGGCCAAGGTCGAGCTGTTCGAGAACCCCGTCCTCGGGCGCCTCCTGCCGCACACGGGCGCGTTCCCCGTCCGTCGCGGCGAGGTCGACCGGGGTGCCCTCGAGGCGGCCCGCGAGGTGCTCGAGCGCGGCGGAATGCTCGGCATCTTCATCGACGGCACGCGCCACCACGACACCGCCGTCGGCGAGGTGCGCGCCGGCGCCGCGATGATCGCCGCCCAGGCGGGCGCGCCGGTCGTGCCCGTCTACATCCACGGCACGGATCGCGTCGTCGACGATCCGCGCGCGCCCGTCTCGATCGCCTTCGGTCGCCCGATCCGGATCGAGGGGCGCGGCTCGAAGGCGTACCGCGCCGGCGCCGACCGGATCGGCGACGAGCTGCGCCGGCTGCAGGCCTTCGTCGAGAGCGCCGAGCGTGCGGGCCGCCCACGCGACGCCGTGCCGCCCGAGCCGCCCGAGCCGCCCGCAGGGGGGGAGGCGCCGTGAGCGGTCGCGAACCGCCCCGTGCGCGCCGCCGTCGCGGCCGCGACGAGGGTGACGGCGAGGAGCTCCCGGACGAGCTGCCGCTGCTCGGCGTGATCGCCGTGGTCGGCTACCCGAACGTCGGCAAGTCGACCCTCTGCAACCGCCTCGCGGGCCGCCGCGACGCCGTCGTGCATTCCGAGCCGGGCGTCACACGCGACCGCAAGGAGGTCGACGTGGAGTGGAACGGCAAGCGCCTGCGACTCGTCGACACGGGCGGCATCGACCTCGGCGGCGAGACGCTGATGGCCGACGAGGTGGCCGAGCAGGCCCGCGCCGCGCTCGCCGAGGCCGACCTCGCCCTGTTCGTCGTCGACGCCAAGGCCGGCGTCATGCCGGGCGACCTCGAGGTCGCGGAGATCCTGCGCCGCCAGAAGGTGCCCGTGATCCTCGCCGCCAACAAGGCCGAGGGGTCGGGCGGCGACACCGCGTCGCTCGAGTTCCACCGGCTCGGTCTCGGCGAGCCGCAGCCCGTCTCCGCCATCCACGGCTCCGGCTCCGGCGACCTGCTCGACCTCCTCGTCGAGCGGCTCGAGGCGATCCCGGGCGCGGCGCGCACGGAGCGCGTCGCCGACGAGATCGGCGTCGCCATCCTCGGGCGCCCGAACGTCGGCAAGTCGTCGCTCTTCAACGCGCTGATCGGCTCGCCGCGCGTGATCGTGTCCGACCAGCCCGGGACCACGCGCGACGCGATCGACACCGTGCTGGTCCGCGGCGACACGGCCTTCCGGCTGGTCGACACGGCCGGCCTGCGACGCAAGCGCGCGCAGCGCCAGGAGGTCGAGTACTGGAGCGAGAAGCGCGCCCTGGCCGCCGCCGAGCGCGCCGACGTCGCGCTCGTCCTGATCGACGGCGCGGAGGGCTTCGTCGACCACGACCTCGACGTGGCGGATCGCGCCCGCAAGGCCGGCTGCGCGACGCTCGTCGTGGTGTCGAAGTGGGACGCCTCCGACATCGACCTCGACGACCTGCGCGGACGCATCGAGCGCAAGCTGCGCCAGCGCCCCGCGATCGTGACCACCTCGTCCGTGACCGGCCGTGGCCTCGACCGCCTGCTGGATCGGATCGAGGAGCTGTACGAGGCCTACACGCGGCGGATGCCGACCCCGGCCGTCAACCGCGCGCTGCAGGCCGCCGTCGAGCAGCGCCAGCCGCCGCTCGTGCACGGCACGCGCCTGAAGGTCCTCTACGGGGCGCAGGTGCAGACGCGCCCGCCGCGCTTCCGCGTGACCGTCAACAGCCGCAAGCTGATCACCCGCGACTACGCGTACTACCTCGAGAACCGCCTGCGCGAGGCGGCCGGCCTCGAGGGCTGTCCGGTCGTCCTCGACCTCGTCGCCCGCTAGGCGGCCGAGCGCAGGTTCCAGGTCAGGACGACCGGGTTCTCGCGCTCCCAGCCGAGCACCGACAGCGTCGCCGTGTCGAGGCGGAAGTGGCGCCCGCCGTCGGGTCCGAGCCCGAGCCAGCGCGCCGCCAGCACGCGCAGGACGTGGCCGTGCGCGACGAGCAGGGTCAGGCCCGGCTCGGCCCGGCAGGTCGCGATCACGCGGTCGACGCGGGCCGCGACCTGCTCGGCGGTCTCGCCGCCCGGACAGCAGGCCGACCAGACCGTCCAGCCGGGGACGGTGGTGCGGATCTCGGCGGTGGTGATGCCCTCGTAGTCGCCGTAGTCCCACTCGGCCAGGTCGGGATCGGGGACGGGGTCGAGGCCGGTGTCGAGCAGCGCGCAGGTCTCCCGCGCCCGGCTGAGCGGGCTGGTGCGGACGCGGTCGGGGGCCAGTGACCGCACGAGCGGCACGGCCGCACGGGCCTCAGCGCGGCCCGTCTCCGTCAGCGGCACGTCCGTGCGGCCGGTGTGGCGTCCCGACCGGCTCCAGTCGGTCTCGCCGTGGCGGACCAGCGCGATCCCGGACTCCGGCCGCATCTCGGCGGATCCTACGAGATCGGCATCCCCGACGGTGCCCCGGCACCCCGATCGGGGCGCCGGGCGGTCGGTATAGTGAGTCGGCCGACGGGGTCTGCGGTTCGAGGCCGGCGCGGCACGAGATGCACCGTGGAGAACGGAACGCCGCCACCCGATGACGCCGTCGAGCCCGCGGCGACCACGCCGCCCGCCGACCCGTCGGACGACGTCGCCCGCGCCGCCGCGGCGCGCTCGGCCGCGACGTCGCCCAGCGGCGGGCGCGCGATGACCGTGCACACGGCGGGCGAGTCCCAGCCCGAGCCGATGGCGGGCGGGGGTGGTGGGCCCGCCCGGCCGGGCATGCGCGTCTACCAGACCGAGCCGGCGAAGCCGCGACGGCGCTGGCCGAAGGTGGTCGGCGCGCTCGCCGCCGTGCTCGTCCTCGCCGGCCTCGGCGCCGCGGGGTACGCCTACTGGTACCTGCAGGACACGGTCTCGGCGATCACCGAGACCAAGGACGTCAAGCAGCAGGAGGCGCAGGGAGGCCTCGACGTGGCCCTGCCCGATCAGCCCGTGACGGCGCTCGTGATCGGCGAGGACCGCCGCCCCGGCCAGGGCCCGGGCCGCTCCGACACGATGATGCTGGTGCGCGTCGACCCGCGCACCCAGTCGATCGCGATGCTGTCGTTCCCGCGCGACCTGATCGTCAACGTGCCGGGCTACGGCCGGCGACCGATCAACGAGGCGTACCAGTTCGGGCAGGAGCCGCTCGCCCTGGCCACGGTCAAGGAGCTGACCGGCGTCTCGATCAACTACCTGATCCCCGTCGACTTCCGGGCCTTCCAGCGCATCGTCGGCACCTTCGGCGGCGTCTGGCTGCCCGTCGATCGGCGCTACTACAACGTCAACGACGGCTCGGCCGCGAACAACTACGCCGACATCGACCTCCAGCCCGGCTACCAGCTGCTGCGCGGCCGCGACGCGCTCGCGTTCGCCCGCTACCGGCACACCGACTCGGACATCGTGCGCAACGCCCGCCAGCAGACGTTCGTGCGCGAGTTCAAGAAGCGCGTCGACCGCTGGGGCGCCGCCACGCGCGTGATCGAGCTCGTCTCGATCCTGCGCGACAACCTGAAGGTGCTCGGCTCGAACAAGAAGAACGCGGACGCGCGCCTCCTGCTCGACTACGGCCGCCTGGTCAGCTCGATCCCGCGCAGCAACATGGTCCAGGTGCGCGTCGAGAACACCTCCCCGTCGGCCGACTACGAGGGCAAGATCGAGGCCTCGCCGCAGGAGATCCAGCGCGTCGTCAACGAGTTCGTGCGGCCGGACCTCCAGTCCGGCGAGGCGATCGCGAACCGCGACGTCGCGAAGGATCCGAAGAAGAAGCAGGTCAAGCAGACCTACGACCCGGTGAAGATGCCGATCGAGGTCCGCAACGGCAACGGCACGCCCGCTGCCGCCGCGGACGCCGCCTGGCAGCTGGTCGAGTCGGGGTGGAAGCTCGCGCAGAGCGCCGGCGACTCCGTCGTCCCGTACCTCTACACGACCGTCTACTACGACGGCTCGACCGCCGGCGCGAAGGATGCGGCGAAGGCGATCGGCGAGGCCTTCGGGGGCGATTCGGAGATCAAGCCCCTCGACGCGGCCGCCACGGCCGAGCTCGAGCAGAGCGGCGTCCCGATCGCGCAGCCGATCGTGGTGGTGGTCGGCAAGACCTACGTCGGCGACCTCGCGCCGCCGAAGGTGCCGATCCTGCCCGACAAGGAGGAGGCGCAGATCGCGCGCGACCCGACGCGCGACCTCGACATGTGGCGGAAGGCCGAGCGCGAGGCGGGCTTCCCGCTGATGATGCCGACCGTCGTCTACGCCGGCGCGCAGACGCGCGACCCGCTCTACTCGAGCCAGCCGCCGTTCAGGGTCTACAAGACGGGTGGCCATCGGGCCGCCTACGTGACCTACGCGGCGGACTCGTACGATCAGGTCTTCGGGGTGCAGGCGATCGAGTGGAACGATCCGCCGATCCTCGAGGGGCCGACCACGACCCGCGTCTACAAGGGTCGCAAGCTGCTCCTGTACTTCAACGGGGCTAGACTGCAGCGCGTGGCCTGGAAGCAGGACGGCATCTCGTACTGGCTGGAGAACTCCCTGACCGGGCGCATCCCGAACGCGGCGATGATCGCGATGGCGAAGAGCTTCAAGACGGTGCCGCGTTGAGCGGACGCGAGCCGGTCGGCGTGATCGGCGTCGGCTACGTCGGCCTCGTCACCGCCGCCTGCCTCGCCGAGCTCGGCCATCCCGTCGTCTGCCGCGACATCGATCCGGAGCGCGTCGCGATGCTGCAGCGGGGCGAGGTGCCGATCCACGAGCCGGGCGTGCCCGAGTTGCTGCAGCGCAACGCGGGTCGGCTCAGCTTCACGCTCGACATGGAGGACGTCTTCCGGGAGGCGCGGATCGCGATCATCTGCGTGGACACGCCGCCGACCCCGTCGGGCGACGCCGACCTCTCGCGCGTCGAGGCCGTGATCGAGGCGCTGCCCGCGAGCGCGGAGGGCGCCATCCTCGTGATGAAGTCGACCGTGCCGGTCGGCACCGGCCGACGCGTGCGCACCGAACTCGACGCGCGCGGACGCGCCGATGTCGGCTACGTCTCGAACCCGGAGTTCCTGCGCGAGGGCTCGGCCGTCGCGGACTTCCGCGAGCCGGATCGCGTCGTCGTCGGCGGGGATCGCCCCGACGACGTGCAGCGCGTCGCCCGCCTCTACCAGGATCTGCAGGCGCCGATCGTGACCACCGACACGGCGTCGGCGGAGATGATCAAGCTCGCCTCCAACGCCTTCCTGGCCACGAAGATCTCGTTCGTCAACGAGATCGCCAACGTCTGCGAGCGCGTCGGCGCCGACGTCGAGGAGGTCGCGCGCGGCATGGGCATGGACGCCCGCATCGGCCAGAGCTTCCTGCGGCCCGGCATCGGCTACGGCGGCAGCTGCTTCCCGAAGGACGTGACGGCGCTCAAGCAGCTGGCGGGCAACACCGGCTACTCGTTCCAGCTCCTCGCCTCGGTGATCGAGGTCAACGAGCTGCAGAAGCGACGCGTGATCGGCAAGCTCGAGGACCGCCTCGGCGATCTGCGCGACCGCCGCATCTGCCTGCTCGGCCTCGCCTTCAAGCCGCACACCGACGACATGCGCGAGGCCTCGTCGATCGTGCTCGCGGCGCGGCTCGTGGCCGAGGGCGCGAGCGTCGTCGCGTTCGACCCCGTCGCGACCGACCGCGCCCGCGGCGTCCTGCCGGCGCAGGTCGAGCTCGCGGCCTCCCTCGAGGCCGCCGTGCGGGACGCGGACGCCGTCGTGATCGTGACCGAGTGGCCCGAGTTCCGAGCGGTGCTCGACGAGGGCGTGCGCGTCGCCATGCGGCGCCCCCTGATCGTCGACGGACGCAACCTGCTCGACCCCGACGAGGCCGTGCGCGCGGGCTTCGCGTACGTGCCGATCGGGCGCGCCGACCGCGACCCCGACCGCGAGCCCGCGCAGGCGTGATCGCGGTCGTCCTGGTCGGTGGGGAGGGCACCCGCCTGCGGCCCCTGACGCTCGACGAGCCGAAGCCGGTGCTGCCGATCGGCGGCGTGCCGTTCGCGTCGCTCCTGCTCGACCGCCTCGCGGCGGCCGGCGTGACCCGCGTGATCCTGTCGTGCGGCTACCTGCCGGAGCGCCTGCGTGCGGGGATCGGCGAGCCGCCGCCCGGCGTGGAGGTCGAGATCGTCGTCGAGGACGAGCCGCTCGGCACGGCCGGCGCGATCGCCTTCGCGGCCCGGGGTCGCGTCGACGGTCCCTACCTCGCGCTCAACGGCGACGTCCTCGGCGACGCCGACCTCGGCGCGCTCGTCCGGGCGCATGCCGAGCGCGGGGCGCGCGCCACGATCCTGCTTACCCCCGTCGACGATCCGACGCGCTACGGGGTGGTCGTCCACGGCGCCGACGGCGCGGTCGAGCGCTTCGTCGAGAAGCCGCCGAGCGCGGACGGCCTCGGGCCCGGCCCGTGGTGGGTCAACGCCGGTGCCTACGTGCTCGACCCGGACGTGCTCGCGGACGTCCCCGATGATCGGATGACGTCGATCGAGCGCGAGATCTTCCCCGGGCTCGTCGGCGACGGCCTCATCGCGCACCGCTCGGACGGCTACTGGCGCGACATCGGCACGCTCGAGAGCTTCCTCGCCGCCAACGCGGACGCCGTCGGCGGCGTCGTCGCCACGCGCCTCGCAGGGGGGCCTGACGCCACGCTCGTCGATCACGCCGCGCAGGTCGATCCCGCCGCGCGCCTGACGGGCCCGCTGCGGATCGGCGCGGGTGCCGTCATCGGCGCGGAGGCCGAGATCGGGCCCGGCACGGTCGTCGGAGCCGGCGCGCAGGTGGGGGAGGCGGCTCGGATCGCACGCTCGGTCCTGCTCGACGATGCCCAGGTGGGGGCTCGCGCGCGCGTCGAGTCCTGCGCGATCGGCCGCGACGCCGTCGTCGGCGAGGACGCGTCGCTCGTCGGCTGCGCGCTCGGGACGGGCGCCGGCGTCACGGCGGGAGAGCGCCTCGAGGGCGAGCGGAGGCCCGGCTGATGGCGCCCCCGACGATGCTCGAGCAGGCGCTCGACTTCCCGCGGCAGATCACGCTCGGGCTCGACGCCGTCACCAACCTCGACATGCCACGCGAGGCGCCACGCGCCGTCGCCCTCTGCGGGCTCGGCGGCTCGGCCGCGGGCGGCAGGCTGATGACGGCGCTGTTCGCCGACCGCTTCTCCGTGCCCGCCGTCGTCGTCGACACGACGTCCCTGCCGGGCTGGATCGGCGAGGACGACCTCGTCCTCTGCACGTCGTACTCGGGCAACACGCGCGAGACCCTCGACCTGTGGGAGGAGGCCGGCATCCGCGGCGCGCGCCGCATCGCCCTGACCGCGGGCGGCGAGCTCGCCGAGCGGGCCGCCCGTGACGGCTGCCCGTGCGCGATCGTGGAGGGCGGCTACCAGCCCCGCGGGGCGCTCGGACTCCTGCTCGGCGCCCAGGCGGCGATCCTGACGCGCTCGCGTGTCGCCGTCGGCAGCGCCGGGGCGTTGGCCGCCGCCGTGCCGCAGGTGATCGTGGCCGTGGCCCAGTGCCAGCGCGATCGCGACGAGCTGGCAGCGGAGGCCGCGCGACTCGTCGGCAAGGCGGTGGTCCTCTACGGCGCCGGGGCCCGCGCCGCCGCCGCGCTGCGCCTGAAGAACCAGATCAACGAGAACGCGAAGGCGCCGGCCTTCGCCAACGCGATGCCGGAGATGGCGCACAACGAGGTGCTCGGCTGGATCGGCACGCAGCGCCACGGAATGGCGGCGGCGGCCGTGTTCCTGCGCGACCCGTCGGAGCCGGAGCCCGCGGCGCGCCTGCACGACCGCATCGAGGAGCTCGTGCGCGGCGACGTCGCGACGGTGCTGCGCTGGGAGGGCACGGGCGAGGACGAGGTCGAGCGGACGCTGGCGCTCCTCGTCCGCGGCGACGTGGTCTCGTGCCTGCTCGCCGAGGCGGAGGGCGTCGACGCGCTCGACATCGACCGGCTGACCTCGCTCAAGGGCCTCTGAGCCGGCAGTCGGCGGGTACGATCCGCCCGATGGCCGACGCCGCCCACGACATCGCCGACGCCGCGCTCGCCGCCGACGGCCTGCAGCGCATCGCGTGGGCCGAGCGGGACATGCCGGTCGTCGGCGGGATCCGCGAGCGCTTCGCCCGCGAGCGTCCGCTGGCGGGGATCCGCGTCGGCATGTGCCTGCACGTCACGGCGGAGACGGCGGTACTCGTACGCGCCCTCGCCGCCGCCGGTGCCGACGTCGCGCTGTGCGCCTCGGATCCGCTGTCGACGCGCGACGAGGTGGCCGCCGCGCTCGTCGTCGAGGATGGCATCGCCGTGTTCGCCCGCCACGGCGAGGACGATGACGCCCACTACCGCCACCTGATGCGCGTCGCCGACCACCGGCCGCAGCTGGTGATCGACGACGGCGCCGACCTGATCGGCGTCCTGCACGCCGCACGCCGCGAGCTCGTGGACGGCGTCATCGCCGGGATGGAGCAGACCACCACGGGCGTGATCCGGCTGCGTGCCATGGAGGCCGACGGCGTGCTCGGGTTCCCCGTGATCGCGGTCAACGAGGCGCAGACGAAGCACCTCTTCGACAACCGCTACGGCACGGGGCAGAGCGCCGTCGACGGGATCGTGCGGGCCACCAACGTCCTGCTCGCGGGACGCACGTTCGTCGTCGGGGGCTACGGCTGGTGCGGTCGCGGCCTGGCCGAGCGGGCCCGCGGGATGGGCGCGAGCGTGATCGTGCTCGAGGTCGACCCGCTGCGGGCCCTGCAGGCCGCGATGGACGGCTTCCGGGTGATGCCGGCCGCGCAGGCCGCGCCGCTCGGCGACGTCTTCTGCACCGCGACGGGGGACACGGGTGTCCTGCGCGGCGAGCACTTCGACCTGATGCGGGACGGCGCGATCATCGCCAATGCGGGCCACTTCGGCGTCGAGATCGACCTTCCGGCGCTGCGCGAGCGCGCCGTCGAGACGCGCGCGCCGCGTCCGCACGTGGAGGAGCTCGCGCTGGCCGACGGACGGCGCCTGACGCTGCTTGCGGACGGCCGCCCCGTCAACCTCGCCGCCGCCGATGGCCATCCGGCCAGCGTGATGGACATGAGCTTCGCCAATCAGGCGCTCAGCGCGGCGTACGCGCTGCGCTCCGCCGAGGCGCTGGAGAACCGGGTCTACGTGGTGCCGACGGCGATCGACGAGGAGATCGCGCGGCTCAAGCTCGACGCGATGGGCATCGCGATCGATCGCCTCACGGCCGAGCAGGAGCGCTACCTCAAGAGCTGGTCCGAGGGCGCCTAGGCCGTGCCGGCGCCCGAGGCGATCATCCGGCGCGAGGCGGGCGCCGTCGTCCTGCTCGACCAGACGCTGCTGCCTGCGCGGCCTGTGGAGCGCAGCTGCGAGGACGTCGACGCCCTGATCGACGCGATCCGCGTGCTGGCGGTGCGCGGGGCGCCGCTGCTCGGCATCGCCGGCGCGATGGGTGTCGCCCTCGCGGCCGAGCGGGCTCTCGCCGGGCCCGGGTTCCGAGGCGCGGTGGAGGCGGATGCCGCGCGGATCGCCGC